>DASWEH010000203.1:0-14955 GCA_036394895.1 Anaerolineales bacterium | reverse complement strand
CTCATGGCTAACTTGCCCAGGAAATACTCGTAGATCTTCCCGAACGCATCGCCCTCAATCTCCATCGGGATGGCATTGAACGCCTTCAACAGCGTCACCAGCACGCTTTTATCGAGACTGTTGTACGACTTCGGCAGGATCTCCTTGAGATCGTCGTTCGCCTCCTCGATGGACTTCATCGCATCGTTGATCGCCTTGCCGATATCTGATCCTTCGGGCAGCCGCATCAAACCGGACCACCTGCCTGCTTCCGGTATGTACATCACTCCCCGCGCCTGGTAGTCCACCTTCGAAACCTGCCGCCTCCCGGACGTTGTCTGCGCTTTGAGTTCTTCTTCCGCCTTGGCAAACTTCGCGTCCGCATAGCGCAGGAAGATCAGTCCCAGCACCGGCACCGAATACTCCGAAGATTTCAGTTTCGAATTCGCCCGCAGCTCATCCGCGGCATCCCATAAACGTTTCTCGATCTCTGTCGTGTTGGCTGGCATAACGTGTCTCCGATATGGATATTATACAAGACGAAGCCGAGAGTTTCTGGTATCAGAAACGTGACCAAAAACGCTCAGGCCGCCGTCCTCGGCGTCGTATGCTTGTGAAATTCCGGCGCTGTCCTCCTTCGCCCTCATCAGGGCGCTTCGCAGAGGGTGCTACACGAAGGAGGATGCCTGGAAAGTGGTTGTTTGGGGAGAGTTCCTTAGGATTGACCATATGTTTTTGGCATGTCGTTGCGAGCCCCTTCGCGCTGATCGGAATCATTAAACTCAAGGGTAGTGGGTCAAATGAAGTGATGAACTAGCTCGCAATGGAGTTTTGCCCCATTTAGGCATGATTTTTGCCTGAAAATTCGGGACAAGACTCACTCTCAACCTGGTAGCATACCGCTCATCACTTACTTCTAGACCACTACCAACTCAAGAACACCAGGAATCATGAGCCGGACTTTCCAGTCCGGCTCTAAAGGGTTGTCCAGTTCGGACAGTCCAAAAACAAAGGTGCGTTTGAGTACCCTTGTTATCGTACGGCAAAATTTGCTGGCTTCAGATGAGTCCTGATCTGATATCCTTAGGGCTTGGCTTAGTTTGACCCACTTTTCAGGAGTATCAGGTTAGGCATTGCCTAAATTCTCTCTGAAATAATGTACGGTCAATCGCAAGCCTTCTTCAAGACCAACTTCGGCTTCCCAGCCTAATTCGTGGCAGGCTTTGCTGCAATCGAAGTAGGTCAGATAAATATCGCCGGGGCGCTTCGGGGCTCTTCTGATTTCAACTTCATGACCAATTTCGTTTACTAAGCCTCGATAAAGAGTGTTGACAGATGTACCTTTGCCACAAGCAATACAATACACTTCCCCGCTGCCGGCATCCAAAGCCAAAAGATTAGCCCGAGCCACATCCCTCACGTACACATAATCTTTTTGCTGTTCACCATCCCAATCAATACGAACAGCTTCATTGAGCAGGATTTGGCGAGAAAAAATGGCAATCACGCCCGCCTCCCCGAGAGGATCCTGTCGCGGTCCGTAAACGTTGCCATATCGAAGAATTGTGAAGTCCAGCCCATACATATTCTTCCAGAACCGGAGATAGAATTCACTGGCCATTTTTGTCGTGCCGTACGGTGATTCAGGATGCTGAGGGGTGTTTTCATCCACTGGCATGTTCGCCACCGTGCCATAGGTAGCGCCGGACGAGGAAAAGATAATCTTCCGCACGCCGAACCGGGTGGCGTTCTGCAGCAGATTGATCAGACCCAAGATATTGACGCTCGCATCATGGACGGGATCGTCGGTCGAAATCTTGACGCTATGCTGAGCAGCCAAATGACAAATGGCTTCTGGTTGCTCTTCTTCAAAGACGTTTTGCAGGGCGGTATCACGGATATCCATCTTATGGAAGCTGGCTTTGGGATTGACATTCTCCATCTTCCCTCCACCATGTTCCCATAAGTTATCTACGATGACCACATAGTGTCCAGCTTCAATCAAAGCATCTACTACATGAGATCCAATAAACCCTGCTCCACCCGTGACTAATACTTTCATCAAAAGCTCCTTATCCTTCGTTCAACTATCAGAATTGAGATCAATTTCTGCATAATGAGTTTGGCGATCATAATCTCTCATAACAAAATGGAGAGTCTCAGGCACATGATCCGCCCTGAGTCCGGCCCAGTAATCACGGGAGAAAAGATATTTGATGGATAGTCCCAAAAAGGCAGAGCTATATAATAGGCGACTCAAGGCAGTAAAAAAACGTTTCTTCATCAGATTCCATACTAGGGTACTGAGATATACACGTAGAACTCGCCCGGACCAATAGCTTGAATCAACAGAAGAGCGAAGGCGCTGAAAGGTTTTTGGTTTGGAGAGGATCAGGTCACGAGAATACTTCGTATCCTCTGGCGCGCGCTGGTAATTGGTAGAAGTACTCCAGGTTTGCCCGCGATAAAGACAGGCAACCACATCCGGCGTGTTGGCAAAATCACCGCGGGAAGCGATTCGGCGGCATAAGTCTTCATCTTCCGTGCCGCAAATCAGTGGATTGAATCCGCCAACCCCAAAAAAGACTTGGGACTGAATGATTGATGCCTGAAGAGGCGCCCAGGCACCACCCATGATCTGAGAAAAGCAATTGCCAGTCAGCCCGGAGTTAATCTCTCCCAGTGCCTTGCCCCGCTCGTCTACAATGCGTATTCCACCATATAACCACGCCGCCTTCGGGTATTGGTTTGCCAACTGCCAAAAAGACTCAAGCGCGCCTGGCAATATCCAGTCATCATCATCCAGAAAAGCAATATACATTCCCTGGGCGACTGCGGCTCCGCTGTTTCTCGCAAAGCTGCGCTCAGACTTGTGCGTATTGATTACTCTGACGTATGGAGAGGCATGCCAATCCTCTTTCAGTAGTGGATTCCCCGAGTCGTTAACGACTATCACCTCGAATTCGGCCTGTGGGAAATCTTGTTCCAGAACACTCTTTACAGCCACCTGTAGGCTCGAACGCCCAATCGTGGGAATGATATAGGAGATCAATATATTCGAGGTCAAGTTAGGTCATCCTGCGACTTTCCTGAATGCCATGCTCAAATGTAAGACTCGCGTAAGGTTTTGAAACGGCCCGCCAGAAATCTTTGGTGAGCACTCCTGTTCCGGCATGTAGCACCGTAAAAATTGAACTCCAAATGCGGCTGGCAGCGCTGAAGAACCGCCGATGCGCCAGGTTCCAAACCGCCGATGTCAAATACACTCTCAGCATGCGTCCACACCAGAATGAGTTTACTGCAGATGATTGCATTCTGTCGTGAACGTTAGACGAATCGAGCAGAATTTCACGCGCCCAGCGGCTCGCTTGAGGATGCTGAACATAATCGGTGGTACTCCCTTCACCTCCCATAATCACGTAGGCAACAATGTTTGGCGTTTCGCAGATATCTTCCGTTCGGAGAATACGCCTGAGAAGATCAATATCTTCAGGCCCCGACAGAAGTGGATTGAACCCACCTATTTCGAGAAAAGTCTTTCGTTCAATTAATGATGCTTGTAAGGGAATCCATTCACCTGCCATCGCCTGAACAAAACAATTTCCCTGCAAGCCGTGCCTCAGCCTAATCGTTGGGTGCCCTTGACGATCAACTAGTTGTGTCATGCCATACAACCACTTTGCGTTCCTGATCTGGCTTAATTGAAAAAAAGATTCGTAGGCCCCTGGAGCCAACCAATCATCATCGTCCAAAAAGTGCAAATATTTTCCCTTTGCGATGGCTGCACCCGTGTTTCGCGCAACACTTCGCTCCCTTTGATTTGTACTGATCATCTGAACATTCTTCCCTATCTGCCACTCTGCCTCTGGCAGAGGTTTGCCCGAGTCATTGATGACAAGAACCTCAAAACTTTCATTAGGAATGCTCTGTTGGAGCACGCTTTCCACGGCACGGGATAGGCTTGAACGCCCGATGGTGGCGATAATCACCGAACAAAAGGGATCTGTTCCAGTAGAGACAGCTTGTGTTGAATTGTGCATTGGATTAAACGTGTAAGTTCTGCAAACTTGAAGTGAGAGGCGTCCAGAAGTCTGTAAGGAACTGTTTAAGGATCAGGGGTTCGAACAGGATCAAAAAGATAGACTCGCAGAAAATTATTCTCCGGGCGCCGTAAATACCAAACATCAATCAACTCCGCATTGCCCTCGAGCCAGGTTTTTACGTCACCATTGGTCCATATTGTTTCTGAATCGAGGACAAACCAGTATCTTTTATGACTTGCCAACATGCTTTTCAGATCCACATCTTCATAAGCACTGATTGGCTGGGCGGCATAATACGGGTGAAATTCGGGCCAAAACGCCACAATAACATCTTGCTCCCGAGCGTGTTCCTCCACGGAAGAAAACGCGGATTTCCAGGGAAGCCGATCCCCATGATTCGCATGGTAATACAAAAGTACATCGTTCAAAGCATACGCGAAAAGCATGAAAAAGACAGCGATCGCCAGCCACCTGGAATGACCCTGCAGCCAAGAAGCGATTTCATTGATTCCCACAACGGCCAGAGTGATCCAACTGAACAGAGTGATGAATACATAGCGGTCCTTGGTGAAGATAACCAAGTTCGCAAGAAGCAATATCAGAAGCGGCACGGTGGCGCTGACGAACATTAGCAGACCAGGACGGCTGCGCGCGCGCAGCAGGAAGAGACCACTAAAGAAAGCCATCACCATCAGTGGAATTCCAATATTGTTGCCGACAAATACTAGCAGTCGAAACGGATCATCAACCTGATATTGCAAGAACCAGTTGAAGTCGGCAAAGAAACGCGATTCACCATTCACAATCCTGTTATAGAGCTCTATGGCACTACCTATGAGGAGTGGCAAGGTGATAATCAGGAGATTTCTGAAATTCATACCTTTCGGTTTGTCAAATTTCAAAATCCACAGAGTCGCTAAATAAATGACAACTACCGGAAAGATGAATAACGCAGAGAGGCGCTCAGAAACCGCAAAATACACAAGAACAAAAAAAACGAGTAGATACCTGGGTTTGTCCTCCTCGAGCCCAAAATGAAAGGCAAACAAGGCTAACGTATAGAGCAGCATTAAGGAGCTATAAAAACGAGCATTTTGTGACCAGAAAAGATGCCAAGGTGAGACTGCTAGAAGTAACACACTGATCAATGCTATGTGAGGGCCGAATATTTTCCGTGTTGGAAAATATAGAATCGGAATCGTCAGAATCCCAATGATGGCTGAAGGCAATCGGGCGCTCCACTCATTGATCCCATCCAGTTTCAGCATCTGTGCATCCATGATTACCGAAAGGGGTATCCAATTCCTTGACGGCGGTATGTTCTTCAAGAGCAGTTCGGTAGTACTGAAATGACTTACGGCGTGATTAATGGTGAAGATCTCATCGATCCAGAAGCTCCATTCACCCAGTCGATAGAATCGCATCGCCGCCGCAAACAGGGTAATGATAGATAGCCATACATATTGCATCCATGGCTTGCCAGCCAGTGCAGTGATCTCATTTCTGATGTGGCTGGTCTGTAGATTAAGACTCATTCGGCCTGCCTCTTCGTATGTAAAATGCCCTCTACCAGTCCTCGAACTGCTCCCAGGTTTCCTCTTCTTGCCTCCCGAATGAACACCGTGACTGCCAGGATGGGGGCGCCGAAAAGGTAAAAAGCCATCTTTTGCCAGAGATTGGCATGGCGGCGCATGAACAACAGCCAGTGACGGGACTTGTGCCTAGCATAGTCCTCGCTGTATCCTTCGCCGTAGGTGTGACTCACCTGATGATACCCAACTGCCTTCGGGATATACATCGCTCTGTAATCTGCTTTCAGTAGACGCAAAGAAAAATCCAGGTCCTCGGGGCCAAACGGGCCGAATAAGGGGTCAAATCCACTTAATTGCTGGAAGATATCCGACCGCACCATCATCGCGCCGCCGCATGAGATGCAGGGACGCTGCACATCATACTGGCCTCGATCGGGTTCGCCAAATCCAACTGCTTTCACCCTCCAAAACACAAAACTGATGCGCGCTCCACCTCCGTCATTGATTAGCCTGCGGTCGTGCCTGAAGCGCAATTTGGCTTGCGTCTGTCCAATCCTTTTGTCAACCAGGAACGGTTCGTAAAGCGCTTTGATGAAATCAGATTCGACGAGAATATCATTATCCAGAAAGAGCAGATGCGTTGCTCCAATTTGGTTGATAGCCATTTGCGCCGATGCGTTTCTTCCATCTGCTACTCCTAGGTTTGTTTCGCAGTAGTGAGTCAAGACATCTGGAAATGCCATCTTCACAACAGTAAGTGTTCCATCCTGCGATCCGTTGTCCCAGACAAGGACCTTGAAAGGAATACCTTGACTGGCAAGCAAGCTCGATAGACACTCAATTGTTTTATCTTTTTGATTATGGGTGAGCACAAGTACGACTATTATCGGATGACTGGAGACCATACCTGTAAGCCTTTCATGAATTTATCTCCATCCACATCCTCCTGCCAAAAACGTGATAATTGTTGGAAATCGCAACCGGGTCTGACTATATCGCGAAAACTACAGCATGCATACTCAAATCCGGCCTCACGGACGATGGTTCTTGCTTCCTTGGTCGACGCGCCATTCGGATAAGCGAATCCTGAAACTCGTCGCTCCAGAATATCTTCTAGATCTTTCTTGCTTGATAATATCTCCTGTTCCTGAGTCTGGACAGAAAGACACGGCAAGAATGGATGAGTTTTCGTATGCGCGCCGATCTCTATCAAACCTCCTTCTGCAATACGCAAAAGCTCCTCAACATTGAGTGCTCGTGCAGCAGGAGAAACTGCTAGAGCAGATTCGGACCAGCTTCTTATCGCATTCATGATGCGTTCTCGATCCTTGACCTCCAAGGGAAGCAATAAATGATACAGTGAGTCGATGAGGTCCCTTTGGATCACATCTTGCTCGGAAACATCAGCCTCACCTCTGATCACAGGCGGTTGCCATCTGAATTTCTCCTCATAAAAGTAATGGGTTAAAGTGTCGGGCGGGGCATTCGATGTAACGATTAGCCTTTCCAATTCATCCCACCAGAACTCTTTCCCCAAGTAACCAGTCGTAACAAAAACAGTGGCCGGGATTTCATATTTCTCCAACAATGGCTTTGCTTGATGTAGATTGTCGGCATAACCGTCATCAAAAGTTACAACAACTGATTTGGTGGGTAGCGATCCTTGCTTCAGACACCGTACAAGCGCTGAAAGACCGATAGGATTCCCATGTTTTTTCAAGGCCTGAAGATGTTCCTCAAAATGATCTGGTGTCACGCAGATTTTTTTCAGATCCTGCCCTACATCGGCAACCCGATGGTATCCTAATATGAGCGCGCCAGGATAGATTTGAGCCTGCAACCATCGAGAAAATAATCTGACTGTCTTAACGCCAGGTATTCTCATTTTGAATTCTCCGATTGATTGGCAGAAACCAATTTCCATATGAACTTAATTGCCGAAGAAGAATCAATCCCAAAATTGAAACAGTGGATATCCCGCCTGATCACTCCTTCGTAACCGGTTTTGAAAGCATTGGGATCAAACCCAACGTCGACCATGGAACTCCCCACCATGATGCAATCTATAAAGCCATTCTTCTTCTTTACCGCCTCTAACAGAGCCAGTTTATGACCCAACTGATAATGGCGGGAACCCATTTTGGGAGGAGTCAGGGGCGCTTGAAAAAATTCTGATCGGGCAACCCATTCAGTGATCCCACCCAGCAGAATCAATAGGATGGTCGTCAGACGAAATGTTTTTCCAAACAGCCCTGTGGTTTGTAAAGTGGCTGACTTCATAAGCCGTCTACTTGCGTACCCATAGCCACTTTCGCACTGCGGAAGGCAAAACGCGTTCTTCCGCCTTCAGTATCGATTTTTTTATCCATCTGATACTATCCAGGGATAATCCGGGAAGCTGCTGGTGAGATGGAGTGTCGTAAAGCCATAATTGACGGCGGATTACTTGTAAAACCCTTACGTCCATTATATGCTGTTCACGACAATAGCGTGCTAACCAGTTGAGAAATTCGTAGCGTAAAGCAGATCGTTGGCCTGATCGGCTAGCAGTCGAGCAGTTCGATTTCGAATGTTGTCTATACCAAGCCAAACAATCATTGGTTGCCAAAACCGATGTGGACAGAAAAATTTTTGCATAAAATGCCTGATCTTCATACAGTCCACGGAAAGATTCCTCAAAGCCCCCGATCTTTTGCGCAACATCCAAACGCACCAAAATACTACAAGTGCAGGGAACTTCAACCTTTCCCTTCATTATGAGGAGAAATAACGAAGGTGGATGGAACATGGTACGTTCACGGACTCTGAGTAGCGGAACATAATCTCGCTGACTGTCTTCGGGGCGACCGGTCCAGCTAAACCAATATTTGGTATTTCCAAATAACATGCCAGCCTCGGGATGTGAATCGAAGATTCTTATTTGAACGTCAAGCTTGCTTGGCAACCAATAATCATCCGCGTCCAAGAAGGCAATGTAGTCACCTTTTGCTTTACTAATGCCAAGATTGCGAGCTGCGCTCATCCCTAGATTTTGATGTTCTTCATGTTCAAGGTATTTTATCCTCGTAGGATTTTGAGAAGCGAACCTCAAAGCTATCTCACTACTGCCATCATTGGAGCCGTCATCAACCAGTAATAATTCCCAATGTTCGTACGTTTGTGCCAACACACTTTCAATAGCTTCCCGCAGAAACTCGGCCGCGTTCAAGAAAATAACTATTACTGTTACAAACGGATGATTAGACATCTTAAGATTTGGCTATTGCGCTATTTTGAAGATTTGGAAGGAATATGGCTTTGAAGAAGAAAAATGAGACTTGCCAGCCAAGAGTGCCGCTTCTACCTGTACCTGAGACAATAATGCTTTTACTGGGATCACGATCGCTGTCTACGAAAAACCTGCTGGAGAAAGCGCGGGATGTACGGAGCCACATCTTGCCTAGATGGTACCTCAGCTGCGGTCGGAACGTGCTCATCTCTGGAACCAGTGGGAAGGATTTTTATTGTTCAAGAGTGGAAAATCCTATCTACTCACTTGCGGTTTACATAGCCTCACAGCGATTAAAAGTTGATAATCAGGATCATGAGCATCCATTTCGTGAACTTTAAGTTCATTGGAAGATATTCCTTGCAGGAATGCGATTGCCGACAGAGCATTCCCGAAGACTTCGACATTCAATGGATCGGCGTCTATAAATCTGTTTTCAAACAAGCGCCGGGCAGAGGCGCTTGTCAACCGCCAATAATCACCCCAACGATCCATATCATAACGACTGATCTGAGATATACCCGGAAAAGTCGCCAATAAGACGCCACCGGGTTCAAGGATCCGACAAAGTGTTCTGATTGCCGCATCCATATCATAGATCAAGTGAAGGGTTTGAGTGCAGATAATACATGTAAAAGTATTCGAGGGGATATGATCAGCATTGGTCAGATCTCCAATAATCGTTGCATGGGGATCCTCTTCAGATACATGCAGGATATCGCTTTGCTGCAGGTTCGCCCCTCCATAACGAACTGTATATTCATTGTTCCCAATTTCCAAAACGTGGCCATGTATATCTGCAGAATGCTTTGACAGAAATTTTTCAATGTAATAACGATCTACTGGAAGGCCTCGATCAAGGCCCCAAACTCGGCTAATGGGTTCGGTTCGCCGCAGACTGCCAAAGTTCAGACGGTCCGCATAGGGGTAACGAAAATTGCGGATATACCACCGCCGAACAGGTACGGGGAGGATGCTTCTGAAAAGATTCCGAATTAATCCCATAAGTGAAGCCACCTTGTCTATTGAAATTTTATATTATCTCAAAGGTTTATTCTGCAGGGGATCAGCTATTTATTTTCCATGGAAGGAAAGCCAACAAACGGAGCTATCTGAGGGAAAGCCAAAGCCAGATTGTGGATAAATCCTAGGCTATACCGGCGATCAGCCAGCCATAATAGTGTTATAGCAGAAGCCATTCCAAGAGCAATCGCAATCACCAATCCACTGACTCCAGGAACTAGATTCCGGAAAGCGGTGGCAATGACAACACATGAACCCATCGCCACTAACACGGCCGTCAGAGGTTTCTGCAATCCTCGGAAGGGTTGATCTAGGATCCTCTGCAGAAAAAAAGCGCTCAATATCTGAGAGAATGAAATAGCTGGCAACCATGCCAATGCAACTCCTGCCAATCCGAATTGTTTGGTCAGTATCCATACAAGAACGATGGTGATGGAAGTTTGTACGACCTCGAGAAGAGTAATCCGGTATGGTTGGCCAAGGCCCTTAAAAACCGATACAGCTGCTTCTCCAAATATACCAATCATCACAACAAGGGCAAGGATCCGAACTAATTCTTCTGTACCTGCCCAATTCGGTCCAAGTACTTCGTGAGTCAAAGATGGGGCAAAAACAATAATTAGTGCACAGACCGGATAAAGCACCGCCGCCAATCCACTGAACAGCACGCGGAACACTCGCGTGGCCTGTTGAACATCATTTTGTAACCGAGCGAAAAGTGGAAACGCAACCGCCCCAACTGCTTCGCTAGCCACATCACTTGGTAGAAAGGCAAGCTGGGTAGCCATGAAGTAAATGCCCAGTGCCGCAGACCCGAACTGTCGGGAGATCATAATTCGGAGTATAGAACTACCGGTTAATGCAATGAGGTGGGTCGCAAAAATCCATTTCCCAAAATTAATCAGAGGTTTGATTGCTTCCCGGTCGAACAATAGTCTGGGCTGATAGGGTGCCAAAATATACGAAACAATAACGATGGAGATCGTTCCTCCAATTGCACCGGCAACCAATGCCCAAACTCCCAATATCCCGGCGAGGAAGATCGAGAGTGTAGTGTTGACAATCGCTTCAGTGATCCTTAAAGCAGCGAGAGGACGAAACAAAAGGTTGCGGTTCAGGGTCACCACCTTAATACTGGTCATAGCTTCTATTAATGATCGCATGGCGATGGCCATGATGATCGGAGCTGCTCGAGGTTCTGCAAATATAGCTGCAATAAATGGTGCAGTGGCTATGGTCACCAGAGTTAGAAGCAACGATCGGAAAAGATCAAGAGTCCAGGCGGCGTCATAATTCGCCTCATTCATATTATTGCCCTGCACGAGGGCCGGAATCATGCCAAAATTGGTAAGGCTGAAAAGGAATCCTGTGGCCGTTGTAGCAATAGCTACCAAACCAAAATCATCCGGCAGGAGCAGGCGGGCTAAAACGAGAATTCGCACCAAGTATATGACCTTGACACCCGCCATCTGGATTGATTGCCAAAATAGAGCGTTGCCAGCTTTTTGTTCGGAATGGTTCGTCATAATGATTTATCAGCTGGGAATTCGGATCGAAATCCAGCTATGATGCCCGGAAGCAGTCCCAAACAATAAGCCTTTCCATTTAAGGCGTACTCAGGATTGCCAGTCAATATGCCCACGAGCCATCTGCGTAAAGCCCGTGCAAAATGCACCAGCGCTCTCAACAGAATGAATAGATCTCCTTTCCGCAAATATTTCCCATAAAAGCCGCCGTGGCTGAGCGCATAGTGGCGGTATTGCTCGGCCCTTTTTTGCTGATCCCGCCAGCCATAGTGCCACAAACAGACATTGGGATCGTAAATGATGGTGATAGCGTTTCGCAGAGCACGGTACGACCATTCTGCATCCTCAGCGGTTGCCATCACTGGATCCTCCTCGAACAAGCCCACCTTCCTGAACACCTCAATTGAGGTCCCCATGTTACCACCAGACATCGAGTCAAATTTGATCCTTGGGCGGCGGTAGAGACCTGGCAGAGTAGATGTCACTACAACAATCATCTCTTCCCCCGCAGCCTCCACCCGACCTGTGATCACCGCCTCAGAGTGTATCCGGAGCTCTTTTGCCATGTTCGCCAACCAATCCGCTGCGACAAAGCAATCGTCATCCGTGATTGCAACAAAACGCGTATCTAGTTGTTCGAGTCCGCGGTTGATAGCAGCCGAGCGTCCCCGTTGAGTTGAAAGGATATGTTTGACGCAGATGCCAATTTTTTGCAAGCATATCAACCAGTTTGCAACATCCGGATTGGCACCTTGCTCCACCACGATTAAACACCCGGGCCAGGCAGTTCCCTCGAGAATCCAGTACAGGCTCTGTTCCAAGATAGGCCTTCCAAGCGTAGGGATGACAATACTGATATCATCCAAGACAGGTCTGGGCTCGAATTCAATCTTTTCAATGGAACTGGACGAGGTCCATTCTGCTTTTTCAATTAATTGATTCAAAGACGTATCATTCCCCGAACACATAAATATAATAATTGCTGTCACCCACTCGATGCCAGTCTTTCAACTGAGCATAGTCCGGTACGTATTCGGCGATGACTGCTTTGGCACCCGTGCCTGCGAATGCCTGCAAAACACTTTGCTGAAGGATGTTGTCACTCGCCCAGTATTCGACTGCGTCCGTTTCGAGCATTTCAGAAACGATCTTGACGCGCGCCAGCCTGGCCCAGAATGAATCATAGGCATACCCGATCACGCCCACCTTGTCACCAGTCTTTAGCCCCAAATCTCTGAGTGATTGTGCCACGGCCAGTGGCCGGGCAGGAGCAGCCACCGGTTCAACGACTCCGGCTTCCAATGACTGATTCAGTCGATTGAACCCATTCAAGTTGAATATAACGATATTTGCCATTAAACCAATGGAAGCAATCAGGCCCAATGACTTTAGCCACGATCTATTTTTCCCCAGATCGGGGACTTGAATATTCGCAAGGATATCTGCCCAGAACAGCAGGATAAATGCACCCACATACCGGTCCTCTACAAGCACGGTTGCATACAATCCAAAGGCAACGACTGCCGGTATAACCAGAGCCCATCGTCGCAGTGTTTCCTCAAATGGATATTTTTGTCTTTGGCCCATCATATACAATGCCAGCACACACGCAAAAAAAATTCCCTGCCTTTGAAGGAATAATTCTGCATAGACGACACCACTGGCAGACAAGCGCCCAAGGAGGCCCCCAAAATCGAATCGAGGTTCAATGCCTTCATACCAAAAAGAGGGATCTGTTGAAATTGGATAGGTCCCTCCAACAGGCTCACCAAATTCATATACAGCAGGCGACTGATGAACCATCCGTGAGAGGTGAGTAGGAACGATACCTTCAATCGGATCTCCCTGCCAATGAGGAAAAGGTATGCCATTGACATACCGTACATAGGTGACAGTTCCCGCTTCACCAATCGTAAACTTGCCTTTTTTTTCAGAAATCAACAAAATGAAAGGAAGACTAATAAGAATGAATATCCCTGTTGCCCCAAGCACATATGGGAGCGAATTTGTTTTTCGTCGAATTACTATGATACTGATGGCCAGGAAGACGAGCGCCATTGCAAACATAAAGGTTTTGGACAAATACCCTAGGCTGAGAACCAAGCCAAGGTAAAGAAAGTTACGAAAATTTGCGTCTCCAGCACGTATTTGGGCGATCAGCCCTGCTGCCAGAAATACAAAAGAAGCCATGAGCATATCAGGTGTTACAGACCACATTTCTATCAAGCTTAAAGTGATCCAAATAAACAACAAATACCCCAAGACCCACCACAGCCAGTCCGGCATCTGCACTGTCTTGGTTTCTACGGCAGGCGCATGAGACCACCGAATTTTCTCCCACAGGAATTCAAAACTCGCAAGCGTTCCCATATAGATCAAAAGATTAATCATATGAACAACCGGGAACTCCCATTCCATAGGAGGTCGAACCAGGAAGTTGACTAATCCAAGAATCCAGGAATATAACGGGCTCCAAACCGGATTAATCGCATTCACCCAATCCGCGCGAAAGTAGGCGTCGCCAATGTCCAAATAACTAATGCCATCGGCATTCATGGACTGACTTTTGATGGCGGCATAAACATGTAACACACCAAGACCAATTGCCAGCATACGAAAAAGCACCTGAACCTTCCTCAGGTTCTCATCGACCGTACTATGTTTTTGGGTAAAGAGGTGAGCTGTTTTATACACTGAAAACCTCTACTATATCGGGATGGCCCTTGAGACGCTCAACAGGAATATCAAGGCTGACAGTCATAGTTGCGCTAGTTATCGAGATGTCTTAGGTGATCAATTCTGGGGAGATCACGCCATCGTTCCATGCGAATCGCGGATAATTGACTGGCAATCAACCCTAATACAAAGAAAAGGAGACCCGTCACAATGGCTAGCATTGCACCGACGCTCACCCCACGACCTAGTAGGACAAACGGGATACCCCAACCGAAGCCAGCGAGTATGCATAACGCGGATATAGGCAAGAATAGTTTTAAGGGATTGAACATTAAGGCAATATTGAGGACTTGAATCACAGTTTCAAAAGCAGTAATGGTGTTAATCATGCTCTGACCGGCCTGGCGTGGTGATACCTGAATTGGATATTCGAGGACCAGATGATGTTCGCTCAAAAATACCAGTGTTATCACGTCACTGAATGCCATCGAATCGGGGCATATCGTCATATATCTTTTGGCGAATTCGGTCCGGTAAAACTTGAAACCCGAGTTAAGGTCTGTAATGGGCAGCGGCACTAAGATTTTGGTAAAAGAACGGATGAGGAATTTTCCTAAGGTTCGATACGCGCTTGATGCGCCTCGTTCATCACGCCTGCCTACAACCATATCGGCATCGCTTTCGATCGCAAATTGGAGGATTCTTTCAACATCATGCGGACTGTGCTGGCCATCACCATCCATTGTCACGAGAAAAGGCGTCGTCACGTGGCTGATACCGGTCTTCAGCGCGCCGCCATACCCTCGATTGACTTTATGATGGACAACGCGCACCTCTTGGGAAGCTGCTAGATGATCCAGAATCTGCCCTGTATGATCGCACGATCCGTCATTCACAAAAACTGTCAT
>DASWEH010000202.1:0-3720 GCA_036394895.1 Anaerolineales bacterium | reverse complement strand
TTATGATCGGCTTTGCAAAAGGTGGCTTTGGTGGTTTGGGGTCATTGCTTACACCCATTTTGGCGTTGGTCTTGCCGGTCGCGATGGCCGTTGGAGTGCTCCTGCCGATGTTGATGGTCGGCGATGTGTTTGCGGTGACTATGTATTGGAAAGAGTGGGATCTTGATCTCGTCAAGCGTATGTTGCCGGCCGGAATCGTAGGCGCCTTAGTTGGCACGGCGTTGCTTTCGTCGATGTCGCCGGATGGCTTGCGAATCATTCTGGGAATCTTTGTGTTGGTGCTGGTGGCGTATAAGTTCCTCAGCGATTGGATTCAGGCGCTACAGTATGAGCCGAGGCCTTGGCATGCTCCGGCGGCAGGCTTATTAGCGGGGGTAGCCTCTGGCATGTTTAATAACGGGGGTCCGGCTTTTAATTCGTACCTGTTACTGCAAAAGTTAAAGTCGCGACCGTTTATTGCCACGTCGGCAATCTATTTCGCGTTACTCAACCTGATCAAAGTACCGGGCTTCCTGTATACAGGTGTTCTCAACGTGCCGTTACTGTTTTCGCTGTGGTGGGTGTTCCCATTTATTCCCGTCGGTATTTGGGTCGCTCGGATGACGCTCACGCGCCTCAGCCCAGCCGCGTTTGAATGGATCATCATCGTCCTGTTGATCTTCTCCAGCCTGTGGTTGTTCTGGCAGAGCCGCTAAATCTGGTTGGGAGGACCGTTCCAGCCTATGAAGCTCGTCGATAGCGTGCGCCCAGAGCGTTATGAGTAAAATGAGTCGTGTTAAATAAGAAATTTGGATCTTTATCCCGTGACTCCAGATAGAAATAGTAAACCTAGCGTTCAAGAGAACACTTTCAGCAGGAACACTCTTCAGGGCCTCCGTTCTCCCGGCCTTTTTGCAAAATTGCCGATCATCGGGTTAATGATGTTTCTATTCGGCAGCCTCACCTTTGGTGTACTGGCCTATCTTCTGAGGACAAATGAGGCCTTCCTCCAATGGGATCTGACAGTCGCCCAAACGTTCCGTGCCGCTCAGACAAACGCACCCTGGCGTTTGATGGAAAACATTCTGTTTGGATGCTTTATTGGCAAAGAAGTTGTGATTGTGATCGGAACGATCCTGGCGGTCTATTTTCTCTATAAACATTTTTGGCGGGAGTTGGCGATGGTATGTATTGGGCTGGGTGGGGGTGGTTTGATCTGGTATTTTCTCAGTCGCTATTTTGACCGCCCAAGGCCTGCTGATCACCTTGATGTTCTCCTATTGTCTGGTCCATCGTTTCCAAGCGCGTCTGCTCTCATGGCGATTCTTTGCTATGGGTTGTTGGCATACCTGCTGGTTCCGAAACTACCCTCCCGCTTTTGGAAATGGTTTGTCGCTCTTCTGTTAACCCTGGCTATCGTAATGATTGCCCTGAGCAGTCTCCTGTTCGGCACTCACTATGTCAGTGATGTGATCGCAGGCTATGCCCTCGGCCTGGCGTGGGCCGGAGTCGTGTATACCTTGGCGGAAAGAATTTTCCAGGAAGGAACGGCTGGAAATCAAGACCGCCTACAAAAGGCGACCGCTTTCCAGGGGCTTCGTGCGCCCGGCTTGTTCAAAAGGCGGCCTCTCATCGGATTCGCCTTGATTCTTGTTGCCAGCCTGAGCTTTGCAGCACTGGGAACTAACATCCTTGCGCAAGGGCCTCTGGTGCAGTTCGATATATCTGTCTACAAGGAATTGCTTGCCAAAGCCAGGGCGGCTCCGCCAGGTGTGAATGACATCATGCTTTTTGGATTCTTTATCGGAAAACAAGCCGTCCAGGTCATTACGGCGATTCTGAGCCTCTATTTTCTTTCTCAACGGTATTGGCGCGAAGTAGGGATGTTACAGATTAGTTCTTATGGGGGTGGTTTGTTATGGAATTTCATCATTGCGTATTTTTCCCGCCCCAGACCCCCGGAACAGCTGGGACTGGTCACCACCACGCTTCCATCCTTCCCAAGTGGGCACGCCCTGGGCACAATCATTTGCTACGGTTTTTTGGCTTATTTGCTAGTTCCCAAGATGCCTTCGCTCTTCTGGAAATGGACGTTGAGTATCAGCATCCTGTTGATTGTGCTCTTTGAGGGCTTTAGCCGAATATTCCACGGCAATCATTATCTGACCGATGTATTAGCTGGCTATGCACTGGGCATTGCCTGGTTAGTCTTGGTATGCACATTGATTGAAAGCATTTTTATGAGAAGTCGAGGAGATAGTGAATAATAAATCTTCCTTCGTGTGGGATGAGTGAGTGAAATATCTACTGATATGAAAAGTCGATGAATTTTGGCTCAAAATACTCCCTGTGACCCTCGGGTTGGGAAAATGCTTGTTTGATCAGGGACGCTTCCGCTTCCTATACAAAGGAGCAATCTCCCCGATCCAGATTTATTGTACTGTGTCGACAAGATCTGGTCTGGGAGGCGGATTATCTTGATTGAAGGTCAATATAACACCTCCGAGAGAGATAGAATCATTGGGGTAAATGATGGTCTCGCTGACACGGCTACCGTTCACGAATGTTCCACCGGTTGAGCTAAGATCAAATAGAACATAGTGTCCCTGGATTGCACGTAGTTGTGCATGATTGCGAGAGACGCGCGGATCATCAATGACAAGATCATTTTCCAGCCTGCGTCCGATGTTGATGACGGCCTTGGTTAAGGGATAGAATTTGACGCCGTCGACGACAAAGAAAGCGTTGGGGGGAATATTATCAATTTCTTCATCCACACGGTAATCATAATGCAGTTTCGTCTGTATATAGCCCAAGTGCAATCATCTTGTATTTTTTCTGAAAACGTCTGCACAACTACGTAGATGATTCCCTACACTTGCTCGGTGCGGGTCTTCGCGTAGTGCCCACCGAACTATGACCGCAAGGTCTCAAATTGCTTGAGAAGACCTTCGGTCCATGTTAAGGGGAAGTCAAAACAGGATCATTTTGAGTTTCGGGTAATTCTATAACGAAGCTCGAACCTTTTCCCACTACACTTTGCGCTGCAATGGTCCCACCATGGGCGCGGATGAGTTGTTTTGCGATTGCCAATCCCAGTCCACTATGTGTTCGTTCGCTGCGTGATTTGTCTCCACGCCAGAAGCGATCGAAGACGAACGGAAGGTCTTCAGCGGGAATACCTAAACCCGTGTCTTGGATTGTAATTCGTACTGCGAATTTAGCCGGTTGTGATTCTATTTGAATCGATTCCGTATGGATGAGGACCGTCCCACTGCTGGGAGTGTGGCGTAGAGCATTCGAGATGAGGTTGGAGAGAACTTGATTTAACCTATCATAATCAGCCGTAAGTTCTTGATTTTGATCAGTGATACTTGTTTTCAGGTCAATGCCCAGGGATGCAGCTTGGGAGGAAAAACTCGAAGTGATGTCATTGATCAGGTCGGCGAGCAGGAAGCGGGTGGGATGGAGCGGAAGCTGCCCCGATTCGGCGAGGGAGAGGGTCTGCAGATCGTTCACGAGTCGCGCAAGCAGTCTGGTCTCCTCCAGCGTGGTGTTGCTGTGTTCGGGCGTGGGCTGATAAACACCGTCTATGATTCCTTCAAGGTTGCCCTGGATGATGTGAAGCGGGGTGCGGAGTTCGTGGGCGATGTCGGCGGTGAGGTTGCGGCGCTGCTGTTCGGCGCGCTCGAGTTCGCCCACCATTTTGTTGAAGCGTTTAAATAAATCGCGGTATATGGC
>DASWEH010000201.1:0-5805 GCA_036394895.1 Anaerolineales bacterium | reverse complement strand
GAATCACAGCATCCCCGCCTGAAGATCGAAATTCGACTCAAAAAAGCTGATGTGGGTGGCGAGATCTTAGATGACTTATCTATTACCAGCGCGGCTGCACCGGGTACGTTACCAGACCTGATTCTGCTCTCTCGTCCTGATCTCGAATCGGCCGCGCTCAAAGGATTGCTTCATCCTATTGATGGCTTGTCCACATCGCTGGATGATCCAAATTGGTATAGTTACGCTCAACAATTGGGGCGTATCCAAAATACAGGTTATGGACTCCCCTTCATGGGAGATACAATGGTATTGGTCTACTATCCTGAGCTGGGGACAATTGCGACTTGGGAGGATGTTTTATCCAGCAAAGGACAGTTTGTCTTTCCGGCAGGCAATCCTGATGGGTTGATTGGTCTGTCGCTGTATGCTTCTGCAGGCGGTCAAATCTTGGACGCTCAAGGTTTGCCGACCCTGAATGAAGAAGTCTTGACACGCGTGCTGACTCTGATTGAAGAGGGCCGGACAAAAAAAGTTTTCCCTGCTTCCCTGGCGAATGTGACCAATGAAGCACAAACGTTACAGATTTACCGAACAGGCAGCGCAAATAAGGGCGTTATCTGGATCTTGAATTACCATCCAACTTCGGATGGCGCGATCGCACCCTTGCCCGGCTTGGATGAAGCGCCCTTCTCTTATGCAACGGGTTGGGTATGGGCGTTGGCGGGTTCCGACCCGGAAAATCAACAGTTGGCTGCCAAACTTGCAGAATTTCTTGTCGCTGATGATTTCATCACGGAATGGATGCGGGAAACGGGTTATCTTCCCACGCGTCCATCGAGTGTTAAGGAGGAAGATCGTACATTGACCGCGATCCTTGAAGCAGCACATCCAATTCCCTCAAGTGATGTTTTGGCTGTTTTGGGTCCGCTTATGCAGGAGGCGATCACTCGTGTCTTGAACGGTGAACAGCCTGGGGATGTGGCGGGGAGCATTGTTCAAAAATTGAAGCAATAATTGTAGGAGGAAATTCATGTCTGATTGGAAACGCACGACGAAGGAAATCCCCTTTGAAAGATTGCCGCCACAAATGGTAGCTGCGATCAATCAACATATCGGAAAACATAATCTCGGTCCGATTTTGGCAGACGTGTTAATGTGTATTCAAACGGATTCTGAAAAAGTGAAGAAAGGTTTGTTTGGTAAAGCGGAAACAGTCCAGGTGGGCGCTGTCGTGACACCACGTTGGCTTCTGTGGGCAATTCAAGGAGCGAACACGCAGGCGACCGTGCTCTCGGCACAATTGAGCAATCTTACGGTGCAGGATTACGCCCAAACACCTTTTGCAAAGATGATTCCTGATTCTGGTCTTGAGGTCAGCGGGATGTTTACAGACGCCAGTGAAAGCAGCAGTGCATTTATTGGCTTGGAAGAAAACACTGCGGGAAATAAATTTAAAGAGACATTGATTAAAGCGGTACAGGATGCAAAGAAATAAAAAATCAGGCTTCCAAAATCGGAAGCCTGATTTTTTGTGCTATCTTTCGTTGGCTACAGAACCCAAGCCCAAATCATCCAGAAGCCGATCATGGCTAATCCGATTAAGAACCTTACGCCAAATGCCCAGCCCCAACCGATCATGTAGGCTTTTGTCGATTCGACGGCAGCATCGCGGTTTTTTAGTCGGCTGCTCTCTGCCAGGAATAATCCAACGGGAGCAGCGACCAGTCCGATCAGCGGCGTAAAAAACAGACTGGCAACCACACCCGCTGCGAACGCCCACAGAATGGAACTCCAGGGAACATATTTATCACGCATCTTGCGCGCGATGATGATATTATCTGCAATGCTACCGGTGATCATCAGGATAGTGATCACGCCAAACAGGAACCACTTCCCGCCCGTCATATTGCCCGCTGCGCTTTGGATAATCGCATAGACCAATGTTCCCAGCCACATGATCACGAGTCCAGGAAAGACTGGCACGATCAAACCCAACAGCCCGACAATTAGCGCAAGGAGCGTAAATGTCTCAAGTACAACCTGCAGGAATAGTTCAAGTTCAGGTGTCATATCGTCCTTGGTCCGTCATATTATTTGATCACATCCACTCCGCCCATCCACGGGCGAAGCATCTCCGGCACAACGATCGATCCATCGGCTTGCTGATTGTTTTCCATGACCGCGATCAACGTGCGAGGCAGCCCGAGTCCTGATCCGTTCAGCGTGTGTGGGAAGCGAGTTTTGCCTCCATCAGTGGGGCGATACTTAATATTCGCACGGCGTGCCTGGAAGTCGCGCACATTTGATATCGAGGAAACTTCCAGCCATTCATTGCAGCCCGCTGCCCAGACTTCGAGATCGTATGTAATCGCTGAGTTAAAGCCGATATCACCGGTACAAAGTTGCTTCACCCGATAGGTGAAGCCCAGCGCGGCGCAGGTGGCTTCAGCGTCTTCGCGCATTTTCTCGAGCAGGGCATCTGATTCTTCTGGCTTGGCATACATATACATCTCGACCTTGTCGAACTGATGTCCGCGTTTAATTCCGCGCACATCACGTCCTGCGCTCATTTTTTCGCGCCGGAAGCAGGGCGTATAAGCTGTGTAAAGCAACGGCAATTGGGCTTCATCCAGGATTTCATCCATGTGCAGACCCGTCAGTGGGACTTCGGCAGTGGGGACAAAGTAATAGTCTTCTTCATGATCTTTATAAAGATTATCTGCAAACTTTGGCAATTGTCCTGCCCCATAGACGGTTGCGGTTCTCACTATGAAAGGAAGATACTTCTCTGTGTAGCCTTGTCGAATATGCAGGTCAAGCATAAAGGCAATCAACGCGCGTTGAAGGCGCGCACCGGGTCCGTTTAATACATAAAAACGTGACCCGGTGATTTTTGTGCCGCGTTCAAAGTCCAGTATGCCAAGAGCCGGACCGAGTTCCCAATGTGGTTTGGGCTCGAAATCAAACTCAGGGAGTTGACCTACAGTTCGCAGCACAACATTTTCATCTTCACTGGCGCCAATAGGCGTTCGTTCATCCGGGATGTTGGGCAGGGCTGCCGTTAAGCCATTTAATTCAGCTTCAACCTCAGCCACTTCCTTATCAAGCGCGCTGATCTTATCGCCAACCTCGCGCATAGCTGTGATCTTCTGCTCGCGTTCCGAGGCATCCTTCAATTTACTAATTTCTTTGGATACTATGTTGCGTTCGGCTTTCAACGCCTCTACTTGCGTGAGCAAGGCGCGGCGTTTCTCGTCCAGCCTCAAGATGTCATCAACAGAAGTCGCCTCCATCTGACGGTTCTTGAGCGACGTGCGGACAAGATCAGGTTTTTCGCGGATAAGATTTAGATCTAACATGGTGCACCTCCAGTGCGGAATAGAATACGCCCCCGGTCCATTTGCAGGACGAGGGGGCGTCTCGTGGTGCCACCTGCTTTCACCCCCTCCGCCCGCTTCGCGGGGTGGGGGTCTTGGCTTGCGCTGTAACGGGCGCTCACGTCTCTCTTACGATTTGCCGTAGTAGCGACTTCAGTCGCTTATTCGATGACTGATCCGCAAGGGGTGCTGCGCAAAGTCATCACTACGTTATCAATCCCTCCGAGAGCAACCTCCCTTCGATATGGCTTTCGCCACTCAGGGCAAGGGTGAAGTGGATTTCGCTGTTTCCCCGACCATCTCACACTGACCGATGGCTCTCTGAGCGGTTGAACAGTTACTTATCTTCACGCTGTCTTATTGGGCGTGATTATACACTTCCGCAGAAGCGTGTCAAGCAGGATAACTCTTATATAATTGAAGCAGCAAAATCAGATGGAGAGAATATCGATGTTAGCTCAAATGCGTGATTATCAAAAGTTTGAATCAAAAGATTTGCGAGTGCTTGTCAGTCGAACACAGGATGAGCTTGTGAGGCAGTTGTTGGTCATCCAAACGCCATTTGGGTATCGACGCGTGGCGGAAATGTATCGACCTGAAGGTGTAGGATCATTTCCCGCTATCTTATATGTTCACTGGTATGAATCAGAATCAATAAGTTCCCATCGGTCTCAATTTGAAGAGGAAGCCAAGGAACTGGCGCAGAGTGGCGCAATCTGTATTTCCATTGAAACGTTGTGGTCTGACCGCGATTTTTTCCTCAAGCGCACGCAAGCAGAGGATGCCCAAAACTCTGTAGAAGAGGTTGTGAATATTCGCCGCGCCATGGATTTGTTGTTATCCCAGCCAAATGTGGATGCAAAACGATTTGCCTATGTTGGTCATGACTTTGGCGGGATGTATGGTGTGCTGGCTGGCAGCCTGGATCAGCGTCCCTCACATTACGTCCTAATGGCCGCGACGCCTCGTTTTCCGGACTGGTACTTATATCTGCCAAAAGTAGAGGGGGAGGCCCGAGAAGCGTTTATCCGTCAAATGGCTGAGATCGACCCGATTGTCCACGTTCCGAATCTCTCACCGGCTGAGGTGTTTTTCCAGTTTGCAACAGATGATTTCCATGTCCCGAAGGAACGTGCAGAAGAATTCTTTGCTGCTGCAAAAGATCCAAAAGAAATGAAATGGTATGAAGCAGGTCATGGACTCAATGACGATGCAACGCGTGACCGAAAAGCTTGGTTGAAGGAAAAGTTGGGTTTGAAATAAATAACGGGATCGTATTGCAGCTAAGAATCCCTTGGAAAAGGGAAGCAAATGTTAGCTTTGTCAAACGCGCAGTTCACTATCCAATTCAAAATTAATTTAAGATACGTTCAAACACTATGCGCAAGTTGTGGTATATTTTGGAGGGAGCAAATCCTATGAATGAGCGTATTTTGATAATCGAAGACGATCAGCAAATTTTGAAACTGCTTCAGCGCGGCCTGGCTTATGAAGGCTACACTGTGGATACCGCTACCGATGGCCGTATGGGGTTGATCCTAGCGCGTGACCATACACCCGATCTGGTGATTTTGGATTGGATGCTGCCAGGGATGGACGGCTTGGAGGTTTGTCATCGCTTGCGTACGGGCGGCTCGATCCCGATCCTGATGTTGACCGCCAAGGATACCGTGCAGGACCGTATCCAAGGGCTCGATGCAGGCGCGGACGATTACATGATCAAGCCGTTCAATCTGGATGAACTGCTTGCGCGTGTGCGTGCTTTACTTCGGCGCACTCAACCTGAGCGCGTGCCTGTGTTGAAATTCGCCGACCTCACGTTGGATACAGGCTCACGACAAGCTTCACGCGGCAACCGCCAGATTTCCTTGACGGCCAAAGAATACGAATTGCTTGAACTTTTCCTGCGTCATCCCAAGCAAGTATTGACCCGCGAGGTGATCTTCGATCGTGTCTGGGGTTACGATTTCGGCGGCGAGAGCAATGTGCTCGAAGTATATATCCGCTACTTGCGTCAAAAACTGGAAGGTGAGGAAGAACCTCGCTTGATCCACACTGTACGCGGAGTAGGCTACGTTCTACGCGAGAATCCGTAAATCTTCCCGCTAAATTTTAAATAACCGTGTCGCTTCGGCTCCGCCTGACCCTGTTATATTCCACGCTGATGGGCGGAATCCTTCTCGTGATCAGCGCGGCTGTGATCATTGTGATCACAGCTTTGCTGTTCAATACCATTGATGATCGGCTCGAGACGGCGCAGAAGATTATTCCTCATAAGCTAAAAGTCAACGATCTTGGCAAAGTGGAGATGCACCTGAAATCCACTGACATCAGTTCTGATGTTTACGTACAGATCTGGGGTCTGGACGGGGAATTGCAATCGAGTTTTGGGGTACCCGAAAAGTTTGCAAATAAATCGTTTGATCCGGATACTTTGCATATCGAT
>DASWEH010000200.1:0-1624 GCA_036394895.1 Anaerolineales bacterium | reverse complement strand
TCAGCAGGTTGTGAGAGAAACACATATGTCTTGTAATGCCCAACTTCGAACCCCATACTATGTGATCGCAAAATACTGAGTAACGAATCAAATTTAGGGAACTCTCCCTCAAAGAGATTTGCAGCCAGTTCCTTTTGCAGATCAGGTAAGACGTCTTCGCCATAATACACAACGAAATCTTTGTTTGCTAATTGTGCGATGAGCATGAGTGGCATTTCTTCACCTGGCATCGCTTCCACCTGCCTCAGAAACTGTTCGTTGACAAGCGCTTTGCCCTCTAGTCTCAATTGGAGATGAAGATACGTTAGTGGATTCATGTTTTTATGATACCATCCTGGCATGGATCATACTGACCATGTTAACCTGCTCAGACCTGTCAACTTGCAGCAAGGAGGCACATGGGCAGATTTTGGCGCAGGAAGCGGAGCGTTCACGCTGGCACTGCGCGAACTGATCGGTCCTCATGCAGAGATTTACGCCGTGGATAAGGATCGCAGAGGCTTTAACGATTTGGAAAAGGCACACCGGGAGAAATTTACAACGGCCCAGAATGTTCACACCATGCGGGCGGATTTCACCGGCGCGCTGTCCCTGCCTCCGCTGGATGGGATTGTGATGGCAAATTCACTGCATTATTTCAAGGATAAGGAAAAGGTGTTGCGGCATGTGCG
This sequence comes from Anaerolineales bacterium, assembly GCA_036394895.1. GTDB lineage: Bacteria > Chloroflexota > Anaerolineae > Anaerolineales > Villigracilaceae > Defluviilinea. The sequence continues at coordinate 953 of DASWEH010000200.1, read as the reverse complement.
TTCCTTCTTGAAAATGAACGGTGTGTTGCTCCTGGTGGAATACAACGTGGATTCGGGCAACATGTGGGTTCCATACCCATTATCATTTGAGACGTATCGTTCTCTCGCTCCGCGCGCAGGGTTCAGCGAACCGCGCTTATTAGGAACCATGCCCTCGAGATTTCTGCGTGAGTTTTATTCTGCCGCGGCTTATAGAGGCCAGGGCTGACCGCTGACCTTACTTGACCGTCAGCCAGACGCCCATTAAAACGACAGCCAGCCCAATGGCACGGGTCGAGTCAAGGGGTCGCCCCATGGCTCCCAGCAGCCCAAAGTGATCCAGGATTGTGCTGACCAATAATTGTCCCGCGACAACCGTGATGATGGCCGCTGCGACCCCCACGCGCGGGATCATATAGCTGATCGCGCCGATTACAATGAGTCCAAACGTTCCGGCAATGAGCGTGTACCAAGGTAGTTGTTTCCATTGCGTGAGTTTTCCGCCACTACTCAATAGCAATGGAAACAGTGCGATCAATGCGCCGCCGATGTGAATGATGAATACGCTTTCAAAGATCCCAAGCCGCTGACTGATCATACTTGCCAGCGGGCCTTGTAGCCCCACCGCGATGCCACCTGCCAGGCCGATGAGAATGATGAGAAGGATTGATTCCATGTTGTGTCCTTTGGTTTTTTCAGTGATGATACTTGATTTCCAATTACATTGGAACCGCAATGAAAAACATCAACGATATTCGTGATTTTCTGGATAACTTCCTTGCTTGGGCTTCTGCTCACGGCGATATGCAAGCCATTGCGCTGGTTGGGTCGTATGCAAGAGGTGAAGCAAGGGAAGACTCTGATATTGATCTGGTGCTCCTAACGGATCGACCTCAACAATATCTTGAAGACATTAAATGGATAGAACGCTTCGGCGTTATGAAGAAACATCAGACCGAAGATTATGGGAAGTT
>DASWEH010000199.1:0-6279 GCA_036394895.1 Anaerolineales bacterium | reverse complement strand
TCAACCATGGTGCTTCCTGCCAGTCCCCATGTAAAATCCCATAGCAGTTCTTCGATGTTGACGCCTGAAGGCCTTATACCTAATGCATTGCAACCCAAGCACCAATATTCGATGGCGTCTGGAAAGATCACCTGCATCGCTTTATAGACAAGGAAAAACAGCACTACGACCAGAATGCCACTAAGGATGGATGGTTTCACTAAATCAGGGCGGAGGCTGTAAACACCTGGATGCTCACCTCGTTTCTTGGGTTGAGATGTTTTCCGTGGCAACCCCTCTTAAAGTAGCTGAATATCTTTTATGAAATTAGTGTATGATATTTGGCAGGAAAGGAATCATTCTGAATGAAAACCTGCACCGGTTTATCGCGGTTATTCAGTGAGCATATCAGGATGGAGCTGGTATGGGCAGGACAGAAATGACTAAAAAAAGCGCGCCTCCAAAATTCAATCCCGATGTGTATTCCCGAATTACCTTAAATGATCTGATTGTCTATTCCATGCATTATTTACATAGTCAGGGCCGCGCGATCACGTCCGAGGACGTTATCTCAGCCTGTTTCAGATTCTTCCCAACGAGATTTTCCCTTAGGAAATATCCGCACTGGCCCGACTCTGCAGTGGTGAGCAGGCGCTGGAGCGATTGCAGGAGAAAAGGCCTGATCCTTGGCAATCCCGCGAAAGGATTTAAATTAACGCCCAAAGGGTTTAGATATGCCGGGAAGGTGGAAAAAATTTTGAGGGGAGTACGACCTGGTCTCAGCAGGGTTCCAGCCGAAGTGAGAACGCGCGCGGGAAGGTTTGTCCGCTCAATGGAAACTTCAGATGCATTTATCCATTATAAGAAAAATGGCAGGAACACGAAGATCAGCGAATTTGATTTTAGGAGCATGCTGCTTTGTACGATGGAAAGTTCATCTGCGACACTTAAAAGCAACCTCGAGCAATTCAAGGATTACGCGGGTATTTATAATCGCAAGGAATTAATAACCTTTTTGAATTTTTGTGAGGCGAGATTTTCGCATTTGCTTGGTGCAGATAAAAGACGGTTGGTGAAGCGGATACGGAAATCGAGGAAGTAGGTCAAAAGTTATTCATGGTCAACAGCCGCAAATTACAATATGCTGACCGCGTCGCTCTTCAACAAGCGGACCAGGCAATTCGCAAGGACGTTCTGCGCGCGCTCGTTGAGATCATTACCAACAGCAACGACAGTTATTCACGGCTCGAAGATGCCGGTATACCCGTCAGCGGCGAGATTGTTATTGATATATTGAGGAAGCATAAGGATTCAGTGATCCGAGTCCGCGACTATGCGGAGGGCATGGATGATGTGCGCATGGACAAGGTGGTTGGCACGTATGGCGAGGCAACCAGCGGTTTAAAGGAAGACAAGCACGTTCGCGGCATGTGGGGGCGCGGTTTAAAGGATGCCATCTTCGGTCTGGGATACGGTTACGTGCGGTCTTTTCAGGGAGGCACTTTCTATCGGAGTTCCCTGCTGCTCAAGGAGAATGTGCCAACCTTTGAATTGGAAACTCCCATTCCTGAGACTCTGCAGCTTAGGGAGAAACACGGTATTTCGAATGGGAACGGTACTGAGATCGAGATCATCATCTCGCGCGCTGACATCAAAATGCCGCAGTTCGACAATATTCGCAATTACCTGCAAAGGCATTTCGAGCTTCGTCCTATCATGGGTAACCCCCAGCGGCGCATCATCCTGAGGAATCTGGCTGGTTCCCATAAGGTCAGGCACGAACATGTACTTTCTTACAAGCCGCCTAGGGGTGAAAAGGTTCTTGACGAACGCTTTGTAGTAGAGGACTTTCCCGCAACAGCTCATCTCCAGGTATTAAGGTCGATTATCCAACTTTCCACAAGAGGTGAGGAGGGAGATTATGCAGACGCGGGGTTGCTTGTCGTTAGCAAGGGTATGGTTGTCTCGCTGACCATGCTCAAATTTGAGAACGATCCATACGCATCCTTTTTCTATGGTTCGTTGAAGTGCGATTATCTGCACGACCTGTTGAAGAATGACGAGCCTGTATTGACTGCCACGCGCGATGGGATCAACTGGACTCATCCGTTTGCCCGGGCCTTGAAAACGGCTGTGGAAAGCCGGCTCGAGCCACTGATCCAGGCGGAACGCGAACATGCCATCCATGACGAACAAACCAAGCTGGATAAACGTTTGCGTCGGAAGCTCGACCATACGCTTCACGAATTGAACTCGATTGCCGTGACAGAACTCCGAGATGGAGCGAGACCAGGCAGTGACGGTGCAGCAAAAAGGATCGACCTGCCTCCCTCCGGGATCGGGTTTGTACCAGAACATGCTTATGTGCAAACGGGACAGATGGTGACGCTGACTCTGCATGTGAAATTGCCAGATATCGCCCAGGATGGCTCAACAGTTTTTGTCGCCTCGGACAACTCGGAGATCCTCGTGTTGACTCCCAGGGTCATCATTAAGGCCCGTGACGACGACCCCACAATTGGGCAAACAAAAGTCAAAGTGGAGGGTAGGCAGGTTGGTAACGAGGGTGCGGTGACAGCCTATCTGGCCGGACACAAGTCCAAAGCATTCGTGCAAGTTCGGTCGAAGAAAGAGGCGCTGGACATCGCTCCCTCAAAGAGCCACGCAGGATTATTCACAGACATCCGCTTTGACGACCGCATGGACCCGCGTCAGCGCGTCTATCTCGACCGCGTCAACTCGAACATCGTGGTCGCGACCGCAGCGCCCTCCGTCAAGATCTACCTGGACAGTCAGAACCGTTTGGATACTACCGCACAGGGACAGGTGTTGCTTGCCGAATTGATCACCGAGGCTGTGTGCCGCGAGATTGCACGGCAGGGCGTGGAAAGCGGAAAGTTCCTTGCGCCCGATGGTGCTGAAGCGGATGCAATCCAGAGCCACTTCATTCGCTTGCAGAATCGGTACGCGCATATCATCCATGATGTGATCGTGAAGACAGAGTAGACCGCTTAACCTTTTGCCCTAAGGCCGATGATTTGTCGTCAGGTGGGTAATGTTCCCCTAAGCAATATTCTTCGGTGACTATTCGCTGATCGCCTTGATATATCGTTCGGCAGAACGCTTCACGGTGGCTTTGGCATCGCTCTTCACGAAGAGATCCCACCAGCCGCCATAGATGCGTTCAAAGGCAAGCGGTTCCACTGCATCGACGATGCGTTTGACTGCGCTTGCATTCAACGGGATCATGTTGGGATAGCTATACATAAAGCTGACGTAGCGCCGGTCCTGCGCGACCTGCATCGTGTCACCCGTCAGGAGCGCACCCCAACCATCGGCGCCCTCTGACCAGTGCAGCACGTCCGAGCCGGGGAAATGACCGCCACAACGGACCAGCGTCAGACCGTCCATGAGTTGACAGGTCTCTCCTTCCCAGAAGACAAAAGCGGGATCGGGTCGCATCGCCCATTCACGGTTATCGGCATGCCAGTAGATAGGAGCATTCCCGAAGGCGTGACTCCATTCGACCAGCGAACCCACCGTATGCGGATGCGAAACGGCAATGGCGCTGATGCCGCCGCGTGAGCGGACCGCTTCCACCGTGGCGTCGTCGAGCAGGCTGACGCAATCCCAGAGTACATTTCCATTGGGCGTTTGAACCAGCAAAGCGCGCTGACCGATGGCAAAACCCGGCGTTGTCCCAATGCCTGTAATCTTCGGGTCAACGTCCTCGATCCGGTTTTGATAACTCTTCTGCATCTCAGAGATGGTCGTCCAGCGCTGCCCCTTGAGCCCGATATATTGTCGTTCGTCTTCGCAGATGAGGCAATGCTCAGGCGGTGCGTCGGATTCCCCATATTGAACGCCGCACGTCATACAAATATAGTTTTCCATGTTTCTCTCCTCTATTAACTTGTAAATGTCAGATTGTCTAATACCGTACCCGCACGGGCATGAATGCCACATGCTGAAAGCGGAAGCCTCTCTGAGGCTGCCACGGAGGAGGGCGCTTCAGCGTCCTTACGCCATCAGCCCGCTGGATTTATCCACGGGCGATTGTAGGGGCTGACATATCAAACATGTGTCATTCATTATCCGCACGGGCATGAATGGCACGTGCTCAAGGCTTAAGCCCTCTGGGCTAACATGATAGGGCGCTTTAGCGTCCTTTGGCAACCAGCCCGCTGGGTTCACCCACGGGCGATCGTCATGGGATAAATATAAATGTGCGTATCATATATCACCCACACGGGCGGTCTGAGGCAAATATGTACCTTCCATGGGTCCGCACGGGCATGAATGCCACGTGCTGAAGGCAGAAGCCTCTCTGAGGCTGGAAAACACTAGGGCGGTTTACCGTCCTTGCGTCAACAGCCCGCTGGGTTCACCCACGGGCGGTCATGGGGCTGCCTCGTGCGGTTATTTCTTCTTCAGCAAATTCTTCCCCTCATAGAAATCGGAGACCGCCACCCGGAAAGGCTGCCTGTTTGCCTTCTTCCCGACTTTTTCATAATGGGCACGGACGTCCGGATCCGCCATCGCCTGGCGGGCGTAGTGGATTGCCTCCCGAAAGCGTTCCCGCTGCTCCTTCTGCGCCTTGCTCCACTTGACCTTGGACATATCGGGGGTCTTCATGATCGTCTGTTTCCCATACATGCGACGGTATGTCCAATCTCCCATCTTGCCTCGTAGTTCTCGAAGACCTGACTGAAGGATTACTTTGACCATGGTTACCTTACCTTTCTTCTACATAGCTACTTGCCACAGAATAATTCCACATCAATTCTAGGTTAATCCTACATTTATTCTACATTATAACGGCTGAATCTACCTGATTAGACTAGGAGAGGTCTTTGATATTCCCTTGACCAGGATAAGAGAGTACCCAGGATCAGAAACAGAATAGAATAGGAAGGATGAAGTGTCCAAAGTGCCAGGCGAACTGGAAACAATACAAAGCCGGTTTCCATCCAGGAGCCAGCGTTATCGGTGTGGGGATTACAATCGGGTCTACTGTTACAACCATAGGCAACTGGCAAAGCGTCTCTTTCCCAAATACCCCTTTCCCCGCATTGATTTCGTCTGTCCACTTTCTTAAGGTGCTCCCAACGTGGTTCGTTCTGCTCAAACCAATCTCAAAAGGAGAAACTGAAACATGCCTTTTATCCTTGGGGAAAGACCATCCGGTTCATCTTTTGTCCAGGCGATCTGGCATAATCAAAGCGAACGATCCGAATCGTTCGTTTCTACCGCTGGGACCCATTGGGGATGGTCTTGATGAGACACAAGGGCCAGTCAACCCTCACAGTGCGCGGACCGGAAACGAAAGCGACACCCGCCGATTTTCCGGCTGACGCGGAGTGGTTGGGCATCACGTTTAAACTGGGTACCTTCATGCCTGATTTCCTCCCGGGCAGTCTCCTGAATAGACAGGATGTGAACCTGCCTGAAGCAACAGGTAAATCCTTCTGGCTCTGCGGCTCGACATGGGAATCCCCGACCTACGAAAATGCCGACACCTTCGTCAACCGCCTGGTGCGCGCTGGGCTGCTCGTGCGTGACCCGCTGGTGGAGGATGTGATGCAGGCAGTGGACGGCTCACTGCCTACCCCGCTCGACCTCTCGCCCCGCGCCCTGCAGTATCGTTTCCAGCGGGCGACCGGGCTGACGCGCAAAGCCACGCAGCAAATTCAGCGCGCCTGGCGGGCAACCGCGCTGTTAGAGCAAGGTTGCCCCATCCTCGATACCGCCTACCAACTCGGCTATTTCGACCAATCCCACCTCACCAACTCGCTCAGGCACTACATGGGGCAAACCCCGGCGCAGATTTCGCAGGCGCTTCAGCCAGAGCCATTGCGTTTTTTTCCAAGACTGCGCCCTTTCCTCGTAGTATGCTAGGCAGGTCGGCGTTTGATGCAAAGGTAAAGGAGTATAGATAGTATGAAAACAGTAACATCTAAAGACGGCACCAAAATCGCTTACGATGTGTACGGCCAGGGGCCAGCAATTATTCTGGTAGATGGTGCCTCAGCGACCCGAGCCTTCGGTGGCTCCACAGAACTTGCCCAAAGTCTCGCTACATCAGGCTTCACTACCTATGCCTACGATAGGCGCACACGAGGCGAAAGTGGCGATACTCAGCCCTACGCTGTTTCACGTGAGATTGAAGACATCGAGGCCCTGATCGACCTGGCCGGTGGAACGGCTCATCTTTACGGCATTTCTTCCGGAGGGGCACTGGCACTTGAAGCAGCGGCCGTGCTTGGCAAGAAGGTAAACAAACTGGCGGTGTACGAAGTA
>DASWEH010000198.1:0-8730 GCA_036394895.1 Anaerolineales bacterium | reverse complement strand
GTCATCGAGTTCAATGATGTCGCCGCATTGGAGACTGCGCTTTCTGCGCGAGATGTCGCTGCCGTACTCGCCGAACCTGTGATGACCAATATCGGCATAATTCACCCTGAGCCTGGCTATCATAATGCGTTGCGTGAGTTAACTCGCAAATACAGAACGTATCTGATCATCGACGAGACTCACACGATCTGTGCAGGTCCGGGTGGGTACACCGCTTCACACGGACTGCAGCCTGATTTTCTCACGATTGGCAAGCCGCTCGCTGGAGGAGTGCCCGCCGCGGTCTATGGCTTTACGGAGGAAGTAAGCCAGCAATTTTCTTCCAAACTTGATGTGGATGATGCGGATGTTGGCGGAATCGGTGGAACGCTCGCTGGCAACGCCCTATCCATTGCGGCGATGAAATCGACGCTGCAAAACGTGCTGACTGATGAGTTCTATAGCAAAGCGATTGCCCTACAGGAATGTTTCACGGAAGGTGTTGAATCTGTCATCCAAGAATACAATCTGCCATGGATTGTGAAACGCCTCGGCAACCGCTCGGAATATTGGTTCCGTCCGAATCCGCCGAAAAATGGTGGCGAAGCCTTCGCTGCAATCGACCATGATCTTGACCGTTATATGCATCTCTTTGCATTGAATCGTGGCATATTAATGACACCCTTTCATAATATGGCATTGATTTCACCCGATACCACGCAAGCAGATGTGGATGATCATACGAAGGTGTTTAGAGAAGCAGTGCAATCTTTATTCCTTAGCGGGTCGAATACCCCGCCGCTCTGCGGCGTGATAGTATTGCCGCATGAGTCACATTATCAAAAAAAGTCATAATGTATCCATCTTGGTCTATCATTTTGTATGTCCAGCCAAATATCGAAGGGCAGTGATCGATGAAACGGTAGACCAGGTCTTGAAAGAAGTATGTTTGGAAATTGCGAATCGCTATCAAATTGAGTTCCTCGAAATTGGAACGGACAAAGATCATGTGCATTTTCTCGTGCAATCTGTACCAAGCTATAGTCCTACAAAAATCATCACGATGATCAAAAGTCTTACGGCACGAGAAGTGTTTGCTCGAGTGCCATCAGTCAAGAAACAATTGTGGGGCGGCGAATTTTGGACGGACGGCTATTATGTTGGCACCGTTGGACAACATGCCACGGAAGAGGTAATCAGGCAATATGTTAAGAATCAAGGTCAGGAAAAAGAATATAAGCAATTACATGTCCAGCAGCTCAAGCTATTTTAGCGGACCGATACCCCGTCCGCTTGCGGCGGGGTAGTTCATTCCAATAATCCGTCATTGCGAGGGCGTTAGCCCGAAGCAGTCTCTCATCCTATTGGAGATTGCTTTCCTCGTTACCACTCGCTCGCAATGACATTCGGAGTAACAAAATGACCGAATACAAATCTCAAGTTTGGCACGTGAATGTCCGAGAGCAAACTCTAAAACGAGAACCTGTCCCTGATTCTTGGAAGCGCCTTGGCGGACGCGGATTATCCGCGCGTATCCTGCTCGATGAGGTGGACGCGCAATGTGATCCGCTTGGACCGGGCAATAAACTCATCTTTGCGCCAGGTTTGTTAGTGGGGCATATGCTCTCTTCTACAGATCGAATTTCTGTGGGTGGCAAATCTCCACTGACGGGTGGAATCAAGGAAGCAAACGCGGGTGGGCGGACGGGTTTGCACATGACCCATATGGGCATTCACGCCTTGATCCTTGAAGACCAGCCCAAGGAAGATGGCTTTTGGGTTTTACATCTCTCGCTTTCTGATGGAGCAAAATGGGAACGCGCCGATGATTTGGCCGGATTGGGAGTTTACGCGACCGCACCGAAGCTTCTCGAGAAATATGGGGATAAAGTTGCGATTGCCATGATTGGTCCCAGCGGGGAAATGCAAATGAAAGCCGCGGGGATTCAAAATATTGACAAAGACAGGGTCCCGGCGCGCATCGCAGCCCGCGGCGGACTAGGCGCGGTTATGGGCTCGAAGGGGCTAAAAGCGATCGTGTTCGATCATGCTGGTGGGCAGAAGCCGCCGATCGTTGATCCTGAAGCGTTTAAAGCTGCGCAAAAAGATTATACAAAATCGGTGCTGGAACATCCGCAATCCATCACCTACCGCGATTACAGTACTGCTGCAATTGCGGCCATGTGTAATAGTTTCGCGGCATTGACGGCCCGTAATTTCTCCCGTGGCACGTTTGATCAGGTCGATCAAGTGGATGGCGACGCGTTGCGCGAATTCACATTGAAGCGTGGCAAGCCCTCCGACCCGTCGCACGCCTGTATGGCAGGCTGTACTATTAGATGCTCGAACATCTTTGGTGGAGAAGATGGCAAGATCATTGTCTCGCCACTGGAATACGAGACGATTGGGCTGATGGGTGTGAATCTCGAAATTGGTTCGCTCGATTCGATAGGACGGTTGAACTGGCAGGTCAATGACCTGGGTCTCGATTCGATTGAGATCGGTGCGGCGCTGGGTGTCGCCGCAGAGGCTGGCCTGATGCGCTGGGGCAGCGAAGAAGATGCTCTGAAACTGATTAACGAGATTCGCCAGGGAACCGAGTTAGGCTATGTTCTGGGCAATGGCGCAGCCAATGTTGGGAAAAAATACAACATCGAACGCGTGCCGGTTGTCAAAGGACAAGCCATGTCTGGCTATGAGCCTCGTTCGATTAAGGGAACCGGAGTGACGTATGCAACAACACCCCAAGGAGCAGATCATACCGCCGGGCTGACGATCCGCGTCAAGATCAATCACCTTGACCCTACGATTCAAAAAGATCCGTCGTTGAACGCACAATTGAATATGGCTGGTTATGATACATTAGGAGCGTGTATCTTTGCTGGTTTCGGCTATGCCGCGACACCCGATGGAGTTATAAAACGTTTATTGAAAGCACGGTATGGCTGGGAAGATATTCCTGATAATGCTTTACAGGCGCTGGGAAAAGAAACGATCAAAATGGAGCGCGAGTTCAATCGCCGCGCAGGCTTCACAAAGGAGGACGACCGTTTGCCAAAATGGATGACGGAGCAAGCCATCCCTGAAAATGGCGCCGTTTTCGACGTCGGCGAGGAAGTGCTTGATCACATTTTTGATGGAATAGAATAAGAGAGGCGACCGGTCCACGGTCGCCTCTCTTATTGGGAATATAACCTTACAATTTCTAATCATACGCGTTAAATCACATTTTGCAATGATACACTCGTATCAGTATATAACTAATGTTGAAGCAAGAGAGCACTATGAACATAGCAGCAACCATTGCATCATTTTCCACAGCCAAAAAGTTAATTCTGGGCTTCTTTAGCTTGATCTTATTCTATTTTGGCATTCAATTAATTCGCTATCACTATCTGCTTGTGACCTTCCCCTATCCACTCGAGAGCTTTGAAGGCGCAATGTTATTGACAACCAATTTGTTGTTGAAGGGGGAAAATCCTTATGCACTTGAAAATATGCCTGTCGCCATCAACGTATACGGAATCAACTATCATTTATTGGTTTATCCTTTTGCCAGGATTTGGGGATCAACTTTCCTCGTTCATCGGGCTATATCTGCAATTTTTATCCTTCTCTCCTGTATTCTTTTTTTCATAATCTTGCGGCGTCATCAGGTGAATGTACTCAACAGCTTTTCTGCTGTATTGATTTTATATGCCTCTCTACTTTATCGATATACAGCCGTGGCAAAACCGGATGGGCTTGGCCTTTTTCTCTTTTTGCTCAGTATCTTTATCGTGTCCTTAATGCAATACTCAACCTGGTCTTTAGTGGTCAGTGTTGTCCTCGGGGTTCTAGCGTTTTATACAAAGCCATATTTTGTCTTGTCTATTCCCTATTTGGTTACTTACTTATTCTTGTTCGTATCCAAGAAAAAAGCAATTTTTTACGGAGTTTTAGCATTTGTCCTGCTGATAACAACAGCCTTCATGATCAACCAAATCTTTGAGACTTATTTTGTAAACACGTTTTTCAATCATATCAACGTTGCGACGAATGATTTTCGTCAACTGACTGGACAGTTGGAGTTATTTTCAATCTTTTACTCGGGAATCATTTTGATATTTATAGTATCTTCCTCCCTTTCCGTCTTGGACAAAATCCAGGGTGGCGCTTTACAAAACCTGAGACTTGAAATACTTAAAAAAGAACTTATTAATAGAATCAATGTTTTTAATTACGAGAAGCCATTCCTGCAAATTGCTTTTCCCTTCTCGTTGTATTGCTTTATTCTTTCTTTTGGCGTTTTCTATTTTAAGTTGGGAAGGCATGTGGGAAACATCATGACCTATGCCTATCACTTAATCACGCCCTTCTTTCTGCTCTATGTTTATAGTCGATTAGATGTGCCGTTGAAAAGCATTCATTTGATAAAACGCAGAGATATGTACCATTATGTGATATTGCTGCCAGGTATTCTTGTCTCTTTGTATCTCCTTTACTCCTCTGCTACTTACCTCAAAGATTCGCCCGAATGGACGGATATGAAAGATTGGGAGCGTGTTGAGCAAATTATGTCTTCGTATAAAAATATCATGAATTCACAAGTTCTTGTTTCACTGCTTCTTGAACAGAACAAACCCATATACGATACCGGGCAAACAGAGTTTTTCCAATACAGTCATTATTCTTTAACATGGCTTGATGGGCTATTGCTCCCTAACGCCGACATTTCCAGGCAATGGACCAGATATGAAGATGCGATTGGCTCGGCAGTTAGAGAAGAGGAATTTGATGCAATTATCGTTACTCCCCTCGAACAGCGATCTTATTTGCAGGGATTTCAGGAACATTACGTCATGGTTGACAAGATCGGAGTTTGTATGTTCCATACTGGTCAATGTGCTCTGCTGGAAGTTTGGGAACCGAAATCATCCATGCCACAGAATGATAAGTAGTGCCCAACCCTGCAAGCCCTGCTGGCCGCGAGATAAAATAAAATGCTCTCCGATTTGACTAGACTCTCGAAGAGCGTTCCCTTGAGCCATCGAGGAGATTTGAACTCCTGACCGGTCGATTACGAATCGACTGCTCTACCAGCTGAGCTACGATGGCTTATTCGATTAGCGGCGGGGATTATAAAGGAAACCACATAAACTCGCAAGGAAACGTGTTATCTTCGGCATGGCTTTTGCAAAGTCCAGTTTTAAGACTCTTTGTACACGGAGTGGACGGAGTTTTTTTTGCCTTTTCAGGGCAAAATCCGTGTCTGCTTGATCCGTGTACAAAAAGAGGAGGGTTGTCAAGCGATCCTGAAAAGACCATATTATCGCTCGGGAAGTGCGGCGCTGGTCGAGTAGAGCAAATATTGTTTTCGCTCGTACCGAGACGAGAGAAATCAGAGCGTGCGTCATACCTGTGGGAGCTCACGTGAGCAATCTTCCAGTTCTCAGGAGCCAATTTTCCATTCAAAACGACTTAAAGAAGCAAGTTTTTCGGGTTACATGTTGTCTGATTCGCGGTGAAAAATAAAATGTTACGTATAGCGATGATCTCCTATCACACCTGCCCCCTGGCGACCTTGGGAGGAAAAGATACGGGTGGAATGAACGTCTACGTTCGGGAGTTGACGCGCCAGTTGGGGCAAATGGGCATCCATGTGGATGTCTTCACGCGCTCGCAGGATGACCATGTGCCGCATGTTTTGCACGAACTGGGTTACGGAAACCGCGTTGTCCATGTGCCTGCTGGACCTGAGCATCCAGTTCCGAAACAGGAATTGGCGGATTACATCCCACAATTTGTGGAAGGCATCAAATATTTTGCATGCGAAAAAGGCATCAAGTATGACATCATCCACAGCCACTATTGGATGTCTGGGATTGCTGCCGCTTCTCTTTCCGAAACCTGGGGAAGGATTCCGATTGTGCACATGTTCCACACCTTAGGAGAGATGAAGAACCGTATCGCGCGCACCGACGCGGAACGCGAAGGCGAGTACCGTATCAATGGTGAGAAGCAGGTCCTCCGTCGCGCCGATCGAGTCGTCGTCGCCACAATTGCAGAACTAACTCAATTGCGTTTTCTCTATAAAGCCAATCAAAGCAAACTGGTTATCATCCCACCGGGTGTGGACGTGAGTCACTTTTATCCAATTCCTTCCGACGAAGCGAAGATGTATGTGGGGCTGAAACCTGAAGACCGCATGGTGCTGTTTGTGGGGCGAATCGAGCCGCTCAAAGGCGTGGATACGCTTATTCAGGCGATGTCCTGTGTGTCGTTGAAGGAGGAGCGACCTGTGCATCTTGCGATCATTGGCGGCGACCCGGCGGCCAGCCCCCAGGAGATGAGTGCAGAGATGGCGCGCCTGCAAAAATTATGTGATGACCTCGCGGTCGGACAGACCGTTGTGTTTCTCGGCAAACGCGATCAGGACAAGTTGCCCTATTATTATTCCGCGGCGGAGTTGGTCGTGATGCCTTCCCATTATGAGTCGTTTGGCATGGTCGCCCTCGAAGCGATGGCATGTGGAACGCCAGTCATTGCTTCGGAGGTGGGTGGTCTGGCTTATCTAGTGAAGGATGGAGAAACAGGATTTACGATCCCAGATCAGGAACCTGAGAGGCTGTGTGAAAAAATCTCGTTGTTATTGAAAGATACACAGCTTCATGCGACCATGAGTCAGCGTGCCGTTGAATATGCACAGGATTATGCGTGGGAGAAGATCGCGAAGCAGATTGTAGATGTGTATGATGGGTTGGTAAGGAAATCCTAACGGCTAATATGAAATAATTCCGCACAAGCTTTAATATCTCAAAAGCGCGTGCGTTGGTTATTCCTTCATCCTCACATAAAAAATCAACTGACCTTCGATATCCTGTGTGCGCATCTCGAAGCGGTCCTTGAGTTTGTTCAGCATACGTGAGAGTTGCTTGTGTCCGTAGGTGCGCGGATCGAAACCTGGGTCCACTTGATAGATGGCATTGCCCATCACATCCAGGCGAGCCCAGCCATCTTGTCCTACTGCCATTTCAAATGCCTGACTCAAAACCGGCATTGGATCAGCTTCTTCTTTTTCTGGTTCGGTACTCTCTTTGTTTGTCTTTTTCGTTCTATTCGATTGGGTCCGTTTTTGCTGGACGGCTTTTTTCTCTTCCACCAAATTTTCAGTATAGACGAACAGATCGCAAGCATTAACGAACGCCTTGGGTGTCTTCTTCTCGCCGATTCCCATCACGAAGATACCCGTCTCACGGATTCTGGTCGCGAGCCGCGTGTAATCACTGTCTGACGACACAAGGCAGAAACCATCGACTACACCTGAGTGTAGGATGTCCATTGCATCAATGATCATCGCGCTGTCTGTCGCATTCTTGCCAACTGTATAGCGGAATTGTTGAATGGGCTGGAAGGCATGATAATTAAGTGTTTCCTTCCATGAATTCATGTTGCTCGTTGTCCAATCGCCGTAAATGCGGCGGACAGTCACCTGTCCGTGGCGACCCGCTTCCACGAGCATTTGAGGCAGCAGAGAAGATTGGGCATTATCACCATCGATGAGGACCGCGATCCTTTGGCGACTATTGGTTAGGGGTTGAGTAGCCATAGTTCGTGATTATATTATGGATTGTTTGGCATTGGTGTATTTAGGCTCTCGGGATTTGGCGCAAAGATGCCAATGTCCTTACACGAGTCGGCTCCCACACGCTGGAACAAGCCAGCATCGCCAGTAACTTCGATCTGAATAGGAGTTTCCGCTTGATAGGTACTATCTACAGTCAATTTCAAATTGACTTTGTAACCAACCAAGAGAGAAGCTACTTCAACGGTCTTATCGGGATGTTCACGCCCTTCATCTAAAGCATTAAGGGTCACTTTTAGGTTTGTGAGTTCAACTCCACCTGTATTTCTGATGACGACAAATGCATTTGTGACTTCACCCATGCCGTGGGTTACGTCAATGCTCGTGTTGCACCCAAGCACTTCAAGGGAAATGGATGGACCACTCGGCGCGGTTGTTTGTACGCTCACAGGCGTATCTGATGGAATCAACGTTGGTGCCGTGGTAGCAGTGATAAACGGTATGGGAGTCCATGTTGCAATTTGAGGGACCGGCGTTGCGCTCGCAACATTGACGATGGGTGTTGCCGTAAAAATGGATGGTGTTTGTGTCGGAGGTAGGAACGGAGTGGGTGGATTGTTAGGCACTGGCTGAATGACCCAGCCATTACACGATGCCAGCAGTAGCGCCGCGAGTATGACAAAAACAGCTTTTTTCATTCTCTTCTCCTCCTAATCATTGTATCCCGCTTCATAATAATGAGTAAAGTCCCCTATTCGCGTGCGTCTGAAGGCGATTTAGAGTTGTCCGTTTTCTCCCCAATTTTCCAGGTTTTTCATATATTCCGGATCATCATATCGTAATAATGCAAATGCGGATGCATAGGATGGCAGTTCCGCGCCGGTCACGTGCTTGGACAGCAAATCTCCCACGCCACACGCTGACATAATTCCATACCCTGAGACCGCACCAATGACAAACGCCCCATCTACACCCATCGGTCCTATCAGCGGACGATTCTCGCGCGTTTTTGTATAGTATCCACCATCAAGTTGCGGGCGCGGCATTCTGTCAAAGTATTCTTTCATGCGAGGCAGCATTGCAGAAAGTCCGCGTAAAGTGACTTCAGGGTATTGCTCATCCATTTTGGGTGGCCAGACCGGTTCCATCACCTTGGTTTGATATTCCCACAACATCAGGATCGTCTG
>DASWEH010000197.1:0-7489 GCA_036394895.1 Anaerolineales bacterium | reverse complement strand
GAGTTTGTCTCGCGCGAGAGTCGCACAATCGGCCTGTCTTCTCCTCCGACCTCAGACCAATTGCTGATTTTGCCGCTGTAAATATCTGAAATTTGTTTCAGAGTCAATTGGCTAACAGGATTTTCTGGATTCACGATGACCGCAATGGCATCCCGCGCGATGATGTGCTCCACCGGCTCTACACCATTAGCCTTGGCTTCACTAAGCTCTTCATCCTTGATTTTGCGGGATGCGTTGGCGATATCCACAGTTTTGTTGATCAGCGAAGCGATCCCTGTTCCAGACCCTCCACCTGTCACCGATATACGGACTTCTGGATGCTCGGCCTGATATTTTTCTGCCCAGGCGAGCGCCAGATTGACAATCGTATCCGAACCTTTGTTCTCGATATAGTTAGCCGAAGAATCAGATGCGGCCCCCTCTGAGGAAGATTTAGGGCCGCATGATGTAGAAAAGAGAAGTACAAATATTGTAATAGCAGGCAAGATGAAACGGTTCATTAACCTGAATTATAGTCGAAAGTTTTTCGCATTTCATTGACATGATAAAATCGAAACATGTCTGATACACAATCCGCATTCATTGTCGAAGATCTTGATTTTTATTATGGTTCATCAAAGGCTCTTTCGAAGATCAATATCGAGATCGAGCCGCGTAAAGTGACCGCGCTGATCGGACCCTCCGGGTGTGGCAAGTCCACGTTTCTGCGTTGTCTTAATCGAATGAACGATACGATCCCCGACACGCATGTGGATGGCAAAATCCTGCTGGATGGCGAAAATATTTACGGCGAAGATATGGATGTTGTTGCACTCCGGCAAAGAGTAGGAATGGTCTTTCAAAAGCCGAATCCATTCCCGCAATCGATCTACGACAACGTGGCATTTGGCCCACGTATAACGGGCATGGACGTGAAGATGGATGAAGTCGTTGAAAAATCTCTGCGATCCGCAGCCTTATGGGATGAAGTGAAGGATGACCTGAAGTCAGATGCGCTGGGTCTTTCGCTGGGTCAGCAACAGAGATTGTGTATTGCGCGAGTCATTGCTGTCCAGCCGGAAGTGATCTTGATGGATGAATCGACTTCAGCACTTGACCCAATCGCCACATTGCGCATCGAGGAATTGATCGCTGAATTGAAGAAGGATTATACGATTGTAATCGTCACACATAATATGCAGCAGGCTGCACGCGTCTCAGATTACACAGGTCTGTTCTGGCTGGGGGAGTTGGTGGAATTTTCTGAGACCCAAGTAGTGTTTACCAAGCCAAAACAAGAATTAACAGAGGCCTATATTACAGGAAGAATGGGTTAGAAAATTTTTCTGGAATAAAAAATCCGTCAGCACGCCCTTTGGCGGCTGGCGGATTTTACATCAATTTCCCTGCTTTTGCCGTTGCCAGAACTCGTCGTCTGTAGATTTTATCTCAGACATCTCACCGGTAGCGATGAAGACGGTTCTTTCACAGATATTCGTTACGCGGTCAGCCACCCGCTCGAGATTATGCGCCACCCACAGAAGCCAGTTGGCACGTTCAATGGCTTTAGGGTCAGCAATAACGTAGGTCATCAGTTCGCGATACACCTGGTTGTAAAGCGCATCCACTTCATCGTCCTCAACCGGGATGGTTTTCGCGGTTTCTACATCCTCATTTACGAAGGCGCTCAGTGCCCGGTGAAGCATATCGGCACCGATTTGAGCCATGCGTGGAATATCAATCAGTGGCTTGAGGAGTGGAGCATCGCCCATGCGGATGTTGATATTGGAAATCCCTTTCGCGTAATCACCCATGCGTTCCAGCTCTGAAATGATCTCCATGCAGGATGCCAACAAACGCAGGTCATGAGCCATTGGCTGTTGCGTAGCAATCAGAATCATCAACTTGTTTTCGATTTCAAATCGCTTCGCGTTGATTTCTTTATCGTTTTCAAAGAGCTTTTCCGATGCTTTTATGTCACGTTTTTTAAGCGCTTCCACGGACCCCAGAATGGCTTGCTCCACCATACTACCAAGCACAAGCACGTCATCCTTAACCTGTTGGATTTCGGTTTCAAATGTTTTACGCAACATGATGTCCTCGTTTCTCTTACTGGTCGTCATATTATACTCTTCTTCCTTTTCGTCTCTATTTTGTCTTCAATGGGTTGCGTACCGTTATCCAAATCGGCCTGTAACGTAATCTTCTGTGCGCTTGTCTTTGGGATTCGTGAAGATCACTTTTGTATCGTCGAATTCAATAACAGTGCCTGAGCGTGCCTGGCGGTCAACAAGCATCATCATGGCCGTATAATCTGATACGCGCGCGGCTTGCTGCATGTTGTGGGTCACGATCACAATGGTATATTGCTTTTTGAGTTCCTGCATCAACTCCTCGATTTTGAGGGTGGCAATCGGGTCGAGCGCGGAGGCGGGCTCGTCCATCAAAATGACCTCGGGTTTAATGGAAATAGCGCGCGCGATGCACAGGCGCTGCTGCTGCCCTCCTGAGAGCGATAAACCGGATTGTTGCAATTTATCCTTCACTTCATCCCACAACGCAGCTTGTCGCAAGGAGTTTTCTACCAGTTCATTCATGTTGCCTTTGTAGCCATGAATACGTGCAGTCCAGGCGATGTTTTCATAGATGCTCTTGGGAAAAGGATTGGGTTTCTGAAATACCATACCAATGCGATAGCGGACTTCGACCGGATCTACCTGCGGCGCGTAGATATCCTCTCCATCGAACATGACCTGTCCCCTAATGGACGTGCCGGCGTAGAGTTCGTTCATGCGATTGAAGGCGCGCAGTAAAGTGGACTTGCCGCAACCAGACGGTCCAATAATGGCCGTAATCGCGTTTCTTTTGACCTTCATATTGACCCCGGTCACGGCTTTGAAATTGCCGTAATAAATATCGAGGTCGCGGGCTTCCATAACGTACTTGTCTTCAGAGTTGTTATTTGTGGTCATACTTAGAATCTCCGGCTGAAACGATTGCGTAATAAGACTGCGGATGCGTTCAAGCTCAACAACAACACGAGAAGCACAAGAATGGCTGCCGCGGCAAGGCTCCGGAATTCATCCTGTGGGCGCGATGTCCACTGGTAAATTTGCATGGGTAGAGTTGTGAACTTCGAAAAAGGCGAGTTTGGATCGAAACTGATGGCTGTAGAGGCGCCCACTACTACGAGTGGCGCCGTCTCACCAATGGCGCGCGAGACAGCTAGGATGGTCCCAGTCAAAATGCCGGGTATGGCGGTTGGGAGCACATGCGACCAAACCGTTTGCCATTTGGTCGCACCGACACCAAAACTTGCATTGCGGAGCGAACGGGGAACGGCGCGGATCGCCTCCTGCGCGTTGATGATAATAATGGGGAGCACGAGCAAGCCCAGGGTGAGCCCTCCCGAAAGCACCGTCCTGCCACTCGCTGTCGTTGGATCCACCAATCCAAAAATCTTTCCACTCGTGAGGGGTTCGAGCGTACGAACAAAAATAGCTAGTCCCAAAATACCATAAATAATGGAAGGCACGCCTGCCAGGTTGTTGATATTGGTCTGGATGATTCGATTGAGCCAGTTGTCCGAAGCATACTCTTCCAGATAGATGGCGGCTCCCACACCAATTGGAAAGGCGAGCAAAATCGTGAACAGAATCGTCCAGAGTGACCCCAAAATGGCGGTGCGCACGCCAGCCGTGAGCGGTTCACTAGTCTGAGGCCGTGCGATGAAGCCAGGGGTGAGCCAGGAGATGAAATCCAATTCCGCTTTTGGATGATCTTTCGCAACCGTCGCGCGAATTTCATCTGCCTGGGTGAGGGAGGGCCATAAGTTCCAAACCCCAACAATCTGGGGTCGGATAATTCTGTCGATGACCAGTTGATATACTTCCTCGCGTGATCGGGATTCAAACGACTTATCATTTTCCAGTTTATTGAACGCGCCACTCGAAAGAGTGGATTGAAGAAGAGCCATCAACTGTTCCTTACTTTGGTCTTGGACGGGTATACCGTCCACGGCAAGCGTATCAGGGTCCACTTTTGCTTCGTAGGCAACATATCCAAAGGCACCATTGATGATATTGAGCATGAGCGCGATCAGCGCAATAATGCCGACAATGGTGGATGCTAGAAAGAGTATTTGCCAGAGCACACCTCTGCGGTTGCGCGCGCTTAGATTATCAGCAAATCCCTCAACGCCTGCTTTTTCTTTCATTCGTAGACCTCACGGAAACGGCGCACAATTGCCTGGCTGATGATATTGAGTGTCAGAGTAATAATAAACAGTAACAACCCAAGCGCGAAAATACTGTTGTAATCTATGGAGTCGTAACTTAAGTCACCACCCGAAATTCTCACAATGTGCCCGGTAATGGTCTCTGCTCCGACGAATGGATTGAAAGTGAAATTGGGTCCCGCACCGGCGGCAACTGCCACGATCATGGTCTCGCCAATTGCACGGGAGATACCAACAATAATAGCGGCGGCAATACCAGAAAGAGCGGCAGGAACTACCACCTGTACTGCCACCTCCAGTTTGGTCGCGCCCATGCCATAAGCCGCCTCACGCAACGAGCGGGGAACGGCGGTCAAGGCGTCCTCAGTCATGGAACTAATGAGAGGCAGGATGAGGATCCCCATCACCAGACCAGCTGACCCTGTATTGTAAATTTGAACAACATTCCTGCCGAAGATCTCGCGCAGGAGAGGGGTCATGAACGTAAGAGCGAAAAAGCCATAGACGATAGTAGGGATCCCAGCTAGCACTTCCAGGATTGGTTTTAGAATATTACGCACTCTTGGAGTGGCATATTCACTCAGGTAAATTGCCACGCCCATTCCCAGCGGGATAGCGATCAGCATTGCAATGACCGTTGTCATCAGTGTGGAAGTGACCAGGGGCCAGATGCCAAAATTTCCCGTGTGCGGCTGCCATTTTGTAGTTGTGAGACTTGCAAGGATGTTCACTTGTGGCATTTGGAAGAAAAGCAAAGCCTCCTTGCCAAGTTCATAGACGATACCGAGGGTTACAAAAATGGAAAAAAAGCCGCTAAAGAATAACAATGACTGTATGATTGTTTCACCCCAACGCGGTCTTCGGCGCAAATTGATTATAGATGCTCTCTTTTCGACATTCTCCTTCAATGACAACTCAGCCATGAAAGCACCTCCTTACAAATAGAATTATGTAACATTTTAGAACAAATCACCTTCCCACCCCGTTTGGAGGTGGGAAGGCTCAACTTTACACTTTGAGGATTCAAATGATTACACACCCGTCGCCGTTTTCCAGGCATCAATACCTTCCTGAAGTTTGGCATCACTGATTGGGAAGTAACCGACATCACCGATCTCGTTATTCACGTTGTTGAGGAAGAACCAGATGAACGAGGCCACCTGGGGTTTTTCCTGCATAATGTTCGCATCGCTATAGATGAACAGCGGACGAGCCAGAGGATATTCACCAGACTCAGCGGTTTCAGCAGTAGGAGCGATGCCTTCCACAGAAAGAATATTGAGTCGATCGGCATTTTCCTGATAGTAAGCATAGCCAAAATAACCGATGGCAAACTCACTGCCTTCCACACCCTGCACGAGGACATTGTCATCTTCAGAGAGCTGGATGTCCGCGGCATTCAGGATGGCTTCCTCACCTTTGGCGAGATCCGCTTTGCCAGCCGCATCCAAATTGGCAGGTCCCATGATGGCTTCAACAAAGTAGTCAAATGTGCCAGAGTCAGTGCCCGGGCTAAAGCGTTGGATGGGTTCTGCGGGCCATTCCGGGCGCACGTCGGACCAGTTGGTAGCGGTCGAGAAGATCTGTGCCAATTCGGCTTTGGTCACATCGGTCAGCCATGTGTTTTCCTTGCTGACGGTGATTGCCAGCGCATCGATCCCAACCTGGAAACCGATGGGCTCGCGAGGAGTAGCCAGGGCGGCACAGCTTTCAATTTCAGTATCTTTGATTGGACGTGAGGCAGTCGCAATATCGGTTTCACCATTCTTGCAGAAGCGCTCAAAACCTGCACCAGAACCAATTGAGTCGATGGTGATATTGCCGCCGAAACCTTCCTCTTCAAAGCGCTGTTTCATGCGGTCAGCAAGTGGGAAAACTGTCGAGGAACCAGCAGCGATAATATCGCCGGAAACGGCGCTAGGCGCATACATCGCCATCGCATCTTCAGTAGGGGCTTCTGTGGCAGCTGTAGTTGGCTCTGCCACAGTTGCAACTGGCTCGGTGGGAGCGAAAGTGGGTTCGACAGCAGGCGCCTCAGTAGCAGTTGCGCTACCACACGCCGCGAGCAAAAAGCTCATTGCGATGATTACGAACATGGACGTGCGAAAAAATTTGGTCATTTCTATTTCTCCTTATGTTTTTATACGTTGCCATCTTATCAAGCAGGTCTTAAGGACAAAAGAAGGATTGGTTAACATCTGGTTAATGGTTCCTTGAATTAGTTACAGCTGGAATTACGCATCTATAGTGAAAAGATTGCCAAAATGTATGAAATGACTCATTGCTTTTCCCTCGTGCTCCAGCCGCCGGGGACGGCGGCGATTACTAGTTAATACACTGGAGACATAAATCGTTATTCAAACGTTAACTCGCACTTAAAAAATCGTTCCAATGGAGACTGTAAAATCCAAGTGATCGATCCACAATTCATTTAAAGGAGATACGTATGCAATTCACGAAGAAGGCCGTTACTAGTATGTTGCTTGTCATTGTGCTTACATTGACTACTGTTGGAACAGTGTTAGCATACTCAATGAATGGTCCGAGTAGTTCGCAATCCCCTTATATCCTTCGCAGTCAGCCAGGGGTGGTGACACAAGCGATTTTGACAGTAGGTGACTCAGTTAACCTCAAGCCCGATGGAGTTACGCCTTACCGCATGGTGGGCATTCCGGATGGTCTGGGCGCATTTGATAATGGCGATGGAACCTTTACGCTCTTGATGAATCATGAAATCCCCTCCGGGCTGGGAGTGACCCGAGCACATGGAGCCCCGGGTGCGTTTGTATCCAAGTGGATCATTCGCACGGAAGACCTGACCGTTCTACACGGCGAAGATCTGATCCAAAACGTGCAGGCTTGGAATAAGATCACCAATCAGTATGAGCCTGCCACCCTTGCACAAAAGACCTTCCTGCGCTTCTGTTCCGCCGATCTACCCGCGCTATCCGCTTTCTACGATTTTGGGAGTGGGCTGGGCTATAACGATCATATCTATATGAATGGCGAAGAAACTAGCACAGAGGGACGTGCCTTTGCCCACCTATTGGATGGCACCAGCTACGAACTGCCTCGGCTCGGGAAATTCGCCTGGGAAAATGCGGTCGCCAATCCTGCGACAGGTATATCCACTGTTGTAGCGGGAACCGACGATGGCACGGGTGGTCAAGTCTATTTCTATGTGGGCACAAAGACCTCTTCCTCCAATCCTGTGGATGCGGCTGGTCTCACCAACGGGAATTTGTTCAGCATCAAAGTGGACGGACTGAACAC
>DASWEH010000196.1:0-4912 GCA_036394895.1 Anaerolineales bacterium | reverse complement strand
TACACAATTTACCCAATTTTTGTCTGACAGCCGAACTTGTTATCCCTCCCTTAAACAAATCAACTTAACCGTGTTATAGAGAAAAAGCCATGCGCTTTTTAATAAACCTCTTATAAGAGTTAGAGCGGGGCGATTTGACGTGCTTGACCCGGCCACCAAAAACCCTATAATTATAGTGAATCTCGGCTGGTTTAGGCATCGATGATGCGCCTTTCTTGCCAGGAGTGTGACATTGTCAATCTGAACTTAGAAAAGTGAGGAATACCCAATATAGGCTGTCAACCAAGTACATCGTTGGGCGGCCATCTGGATATCAAGAGGAGTCTTCACTATGACAAATGAAACAGACTTTGGTGCGGATAGAGAGGTAACGACTCTCGGTTCGCCAGATTTTACAAGCTTTATCCAAGAAACTTATAGAAGCGACACAATCGAGATCGACCATGTAATCGATCAGCTTCAACTGCGGAAAGATGATTGGGTTCGGCTTAAGCTTTGGGACCGTATTGCGATCCTGGATGAGATACGTACAGACCTGATCCCCATCATGGATCGATGGGTTGAACAGGAACTTGTGGCAAAGGGGAATCCTGCTGGAAGCGGCGGTGAGGCGGAGGAATGGGTGATCCTTGCGACCGTTTTTCGTGCAATTCGGAAGCTTAGGAATTCATTGGTTGAAATCCAGAAGTATGGCCAGCCGAAATTCCCCCGTTCGCCCGTAACGCGAGGCGATGGACAGGTCATTGTTCGAGTCTTTCCAAAGACGTTGGATGATCGAGCGCTATTTCCAGGCGTGACAGGCGAAGTTTGGATGGAGCCCGGGGTGAGTGCCGAAGAAGTAATCGAGACTCAAGCACAGCCTTATCATGATAATACGCTTGATGGAAAGGTAGCCTTGGTTCTCGGCGCTGGCAACGCTGCCATACTTCCTGTAGCAGATATGCTACACAAGCTTTTTGTGGAGCTCCAAGTCGTTATACTTAAGCTGAATCCTGTCAACGCACATATGGGCCCGCTCCTTGAAGAAGGATTTCGGGCACTTATTAAGCGAGGCTATCTAAGAATTGTGTATGGGGGAGCTGAAATAGGTTCATATCTCTGCAATCATCCGGGGATCGGCGAGCTACACATGACGGGCTCCGACAAGACCTATGAAACGATTGTTTTTGGGTCGGGAGAGGAGGGCCGTAGAAACAAATCCCAGCGTAAACCAAAGATGTTAAAGAGATTTACCGCTGAACTTGGAAACGTGAGCCCAGTTATTGTCATACCTGGCCCATGGACAAATCGCGAGATCCAGCAGCAAGCAAGGTATATCTCGACCTGGCTAGTTGCGAATGCAGGGTTTGCGTGCCTCACCCCACGAGTCATCATACAGTATGCAGGCTGGAGGCACCGAGTCCATTTCATGGACGCAATCGGACAGGTTCTGAAGCAAGTTCCAACCCGTAAGGCCTACTATCCGGGAGCGCATCAGCGCCATGCGGAGTTCATCGCTCAGCATCCAGAAGCACATCAATTCGGAAGCAAGAGTGGAGAACATTTGCCCTGGACTCTTATTTCCAATATAGCTCCGTCGCGCACTCACGATATCTGTTTCCAGAGCGAAGCATTCTGCGGTCTGTGTGCAGAAACCGGACTCGATGCTCCGAGCATTCCAATTTTTCTGGACCAGGCTGTGGAGTTCGCGAATGAGACGCTTTGGGGAACTCTGAGCGCGACCCTGATTGTCCACCCGGCATCGCTGCGCGACCCAGCTGTAGCGACTGCGGTCGACCGCGCCATCAATCGGCTCCGATATGGCACCGTGTCGACCAATATACTTGCGTACTACTCAGCTTATCTGATGGGAACTCCCTGGGGTGCGTTTCCGGCCAACGATATTTACAATATCCAATCCGGTGTAGGCAAGACCTTCAATACAATGATGTTCGCTCATCCATCGAAGTCAGTCGTGCGAGCGCCCTTCAAGCGGCTTGAGCCTACTGAGGTCATGTCAATGCATGCCGTTGAATTGTGCAAGAAACTGGCCCAGTTCGAGGCGGTACCGTCTGTAAGAAGCCTCATGGGCTTAGGCTTGTTAGCTTTGAGAGGATAGATGAATACTCTGCTGCCCAGTGACTTGCCTAAAAGGACAGCTTCGTCACCTTTGAGACTCCGGACATATCGGGGTAATTAAGCATTGGCAGCCACACCTATTATCAACATAATAAAGACACTACACATCACATAAACTGAGAATGGGAATTGCTTGATAGCTTGCCACGTCTTACTTCCTAATAATTGATCTTCATCAAGTAGTCACACTGGATACATGGTCGAACTAACCACAAGGTTTGTTTTGGCGGCGCTGGCATGCTCATGGCGTGAACAAAAAGCCATACATTTTTCTATAGATGTCGCAAAACTAAAATGAACCCAGAGAGGCTAAAAACCCAATTCTCGCGCGTTCGGACAATACTTTTCTTGGTGTCCGGATTTCCCACATATTTGACAAGGCACTGGAGGAAGAGGCGGATCGTCCCTGTGCCTATAATCCTCCCATACGGAAACAAGGAGTTGTCATTGCATCAAGTCCATCTCAAGGATGCCGCCTTCACCACGGGAGCTGGCGATAAAGCCATGGAGTGATGAGCTCGACATTGCCTGTCCGTTCTATGGTTCCCGCAAAATCGCGATCAAAGAAGAACAAGGAACTAAGATGGAGAATACAACGATTTTACTGATGGAAGATAACCCGCATGATGAGGCTTTAACTCTACGCGCACTCAAAAAGAATAAGATCGAAAATAATGTCTTTGTTGTACGCGATGGGGTAGAAGCACTAGATTTCCTTTTTTGCACGAACCCTATGCTGACCGTGATCCCCATGACATGCCCAAGTTCATCCTACTGCATCTCAAATTACCCAAGATGAATGGGCTGGAAATGCTGTGGTGCGCAGTTTTGCTCTGATATTCTCATATTATTCTTGCGTTGCCGAGAAACTGGTTGTATAGTGTAAGAAACAACACTGACTTCAGGTGGCAACAAATTTGTAGCAGATTGCCAAGTATTCCTCAAGGCGGCCGACTTGCTTTAGAGTTACTCATAGGGAAGGAGGAATATGTGTCCTACTGGCGGGTCTTGAATGAAGCATCTATAAGAAAAGGGGCAGAGAATGGGTAAACCTCTGCATGACTTAATCATCGAAGATTCTAAAGCTGATACAGACTTATTGCTGCGTGAACTCCGCCGCGTTGGTTATGAGGTGGAGTTTGAACGCGTAGAAACAATGGAGGCGATGCAGGTAGCACTTACAGAAAAGACCTGGGATCTGATCCTGAGCGATTACACCATGCCCAAGTTCAGTGCTTTGCAGACATTGGAAGTGTTGAAAGCCAGTCGTTTCGACCCGCCATTTATCATCATTTCCGGCACAATCGGTGAAGAGATGGCGGTTGCTGCCCTGAAGGCAGGTGCAAATAACTATCTTAGCAAGGAAAATTTGGCCAAACTGGGACAGGTCGTAGAACAGGAACTACGTGAGGCCGAAATACATCTTGAGCACAGGCAGGCACTGAAAACCAGCGAAGAGCTATTTGGAACCGCGTTCCACCATTCCCCGGTGGGGATATGCATTACCACATTGGATGGAAAACTGCAGAATATCAGTCAGTCGCTTTTGGATATGCTTGGTTTCACGAGGGCGGAATTGGAAGGAAAACACTTCAATGACATTACCTATCCTGACGACCTGGAAATTGGGAAAGACGCTGTTGGCAGCATGATGGCTGGCAAAGTTCCAAGCGTTTCGTTCGAAAAGAGATACCTTCATAAAAGCGGCGAGCCAGTTTGGGCGCTCGTCAGTTCTTCCCTTCTTCGAGATTCGTCTGGTCAGCCCGTTCACTTCATCACCCACATCCTGGACATGACGGAGCGCAAGCAGGCCGAGGAGCAAATCCGCGCGCATGCTGCGCGCTTAAAAGTTCTGGCTGATGCTTCGCAAACATTTGCCACAGCCGTACAGGATTATCAAGTAATGCTTGAGATGGTTGCGCGCCAGACCGCCGAGGCACTGGGTGGTTCTTGCGGTGTTCGCCTCCTCTCGGAGGATGGAAAATGGCTGGAGATGGTAGCGATGCATGATGTGGATGTAGCAGCGCTCAAACTCACACGGACGCTTTCAAATCAACCCTTGCGTGCAGATGAGCCCAACTTTGTACAACGCGTTTTGCAAAGCCAGCAGGCTCTCTTAATGCCAGGCATCAGTGAAGACCAACTGCGTGCCGTGGTCAAGCCAGAGGATTGGACGCACCTAAAATATATTGCCTCTCACAGTCGGCTTTTGGCGCCCATCCGCACTCGGAGTGAGGCTTTAGGGTTTTTGATCATCTCACGCAAGGTTGGGTCACCAGCCTTTGACGAGCATGACTTAAGTCTGGCGCAGGATTTGGCCGACCGGGCTGCGCTGGCTATTTCCAATGCGCGTCTGTTCAAGCAAGTCCAAAACGAACTGACTGAGCGCAAACAGACAGAAGAGTCACTCCGTCAATCCGAAGAACGTTTTTCCAAAGCGTTTGAGGCAAACCAAGCAGCAATGGCTCTGATTCGAATAGATAATCTGTTAATCCTCGATGTCAACAACAGTTTTTATGAACTCACGGGCTTTACCCGTGAAGAGGCGATAGGGCATCCCTCACCTGAACTAAATTTTATTACGCCCGAAGAACGTAAGAGAGCTACAGAGGAAAGCCAGCGCCAGGGTGGAGCATTGCATAACTTTGAAATGATGGTGCATAGAAAGGATGGGGGTGTCAGATACGCGCTGTATTCCTCAGAGCGGATCGACCTCGAACAAGTCCCTTGTGTGCTCGCGATACTTTACGATATTACTGAACGCAAGCGCGCGGAAGATGCGCTGAGAGAGAGC
>DASWEH010000195.1:0-17125 GCA_036394895.1 Anaerolineales bacterium | reverse complement strand
TTGACTGCCCCTCACCTGCGACAACGATGATCGAGTTCAGTCGCGTCTCCCCATTAACCCACACGAAATCAGTCTCGGTCCCGCGCTCGCGCAGCATTTTTTCCATTCGCACCCCGTTCGGTCCGGCTGCGAAGCCGAGCGCCCGCGTGGGGATACCAAGTTTGCCAAGAGTCCAGGAGACGTCTGTTGCTTTGCCACCCATCCCCCAGGCAGAGTCGATTGCTCGGATCGTACTGTTTAGTTGAAAGCTCGGTATTTGAACAGTATGATCGATCCCCGTATTAGGCGTTAGTGTGATGATCATTAAAGGACTTGATCGCCTCACTTAATCTCAATCGCATACTTTCGGGATCCATGGGACCCGCCTCCGGCAGCAAGCGACTCATCAGAATACAATAAGCATTCGTGTCGATCCGTTCCGTCAGGTCAAAGCAGGCATCGAGATCCTTCCCAATGACGAACAGTCCATGCCAGGGCGCGATCACTGCGGTCGCATATTTACGGATCGCTTCGTCTTTGCCTCGAACCGCCTCAACAATCGCGTCTGCCAGTTTCTCTGAGTGAGCGGGGGCATATCTGGTGACCGGAATCGTGTCAAACTTGAGTGTGGCTTCCAAGACGGGTTCGATGGGTTGTCCCGAAGCGGCAAAGACCATCATGTTATGAGCATGGGAGTGAAGAACAGCTGTAGCATCCGGGAATTCCTGGTAGAGCCTGTAGTGCACCTTGGATTCCCGGGAAACATCCCCATCACCATCAAGTTTGTTGCCAAACATGTCACTGACCAGCACCTGATTCGGTTGAAGTTGCCAGTGCCGCCTGCTCCCACTATAACGTGGCGTGATACAGACCGATTCCCCTACCCGAACACTGATGTTCCCACCGGCCGCATCTGTCAAGTGGCGTTCGAAGACCATCCGTCCGGTTTCTGCGATCTTCTTTCGCGTTTGAGATAGCAAATCGGCATTCGTACGATCTCCACTTTGTGGAGGCACGGGCATTTCTGCCCGCATCTCTGAAGCTCGTTCTTCTTCGATCTGGGAAATGATTTCTAAGCGCCCAGCATGGCGACCCCCTTCAAACTCTGCTTCCAGCCAGGCTTTAACGATCATCCTGGCTAGCTCTGAGCCAACCACCCGGGACCCAAAGGTCAAGATATTGGTATTATTATGTTGCCGCGAAAGCATCGCAGAATAGGGTTCGCTACACACGACGGCGCGGATGCCCTTGACCTTGTTGGCTGTGATGGACATCCCTACACCCGTACCGCAGATCAAGATTCCCAAATCAGCCTGATTCGAAGATATGGCTGATGTGACTTCTCGCGCGAAAAGCGGATAATCCGTGCGTTCCGCTGAATGGGTACCAAAATCCTGGCAGGCATACCCCAATTCACTCAGGTAAGTCTTTATCTCTTCTTTTAAAGGATAACCAACGTGATCACTTCCGATTGCGATTCGCTTTGGTGAATTTAATTGATTGTTCATAAGGCTTGTTCTTTCTATATAGTTACCTGACACTTTCAACCAGTCCTCGGTGGTCTCGATACGTGGCGCACTCGCCGTTTGAGGCTCGGCGCCACTACTCGACCAGCGGTCGCTCTACTCACATCTGCGCTTTGCCCAAAGGGCAGCACCGACCAATCCACCATTGATGCCCAGTTCTGCCAGGACGAATTCCACCTTCTCAACCGGAACCACATGGACGCGCTCCTTTACTGTCTGCACAATCGGCGTGAGCAGCAAATCACCTGCACGACTCACGCCGCCGCCAAAAATGACTCTCTGCGGACTGATGACCCCCAAAATGTTTCCGACCGCGATCCCTAAATACATTCCGGCTCGCTGGAGGATTGCCTTTGCAATTTCATCTCCTTCCTTTGCAGCCTGGGCGATTATCTCCGCATCAATCCGGTTCAAGTCATGGTTGACCAACTCGCCGATCCGGGTCGTATGCCCGTGCATCACTTCCTTCACACCCATGGCGGCTATGGCTGGACCGGAGGCATAAAGTTCCAGGCAACCCTTTCCACCACATCCACAGGGCAGACCATCGACCTCGACAACGTGATGACCGAATTCACCTGCAGTTCCACCCATGCCCAGATGGAATTGTCCATTCACGACCACTCCGCCCCCAATGCCGGTGCCAATTGCCAAACAGACCAACGTTTCCGCGCCTCGGCCTGCACCGAACATCCATTCACCCAGGGTGATCGCACGAACATCGTTGATCAGGGCAACTGGCAATTGCACCTGCTCCTCGACAATAGTTTGGAGAGGAACATTCAGCCACTTGCCAGGTAGATTGGGCAGAAATTGTATAACGCCTGTGTCGATATCAGGAGTTCCCGGTACACCGATACCTACGCCCTTAATCGTGTTCGCTGGTACTCCGCTTACCTGGGTCAACTCTCTGATGAGTTGAACGATCCGTTGGATCACTGCCTCCTGCCCCTCAGCAGCCAGAGTTGGGCACTTTTGTTGGTGGAAAATCTTACCCGTATCCGTATCTGCAATGGCAGCACGCAAGTTTGTTCCACCTAGGTCGACGCCGATATAGAGACTCATAAAAGGATTACCCTCCTTTCAGCACAAGGGCAGGTTCCAAGGTTAATTCTCTGGGCGACTCCACGATAGATCCTTATCGTCCAAGACTTCAAGGAGATCCAGAACCAGCTGGGCAGCTTCCGCCAACTTCTCACCGCTAATCCATTCAAATGTATCGGATGTGGTGTGATAAACATCTCTTATCCCCTTGCTGGTCAGAGCAATGCTTGGCGTTCCGTGGGAGTAAAAAATATAATGATCACTAGCTGGCCAGGGTTCAACTCTTATTAGGCCGGGATAGCTCTTCATCTTTTCATCGATGAGCGTTTCCAATGCCTGCGAGGCAACAAAAGATGTAACCGTGGTTGTCCCAGTGAAAGGACCAACGCCATCGATATTAATCGCGGCGGTCACCTGATCGAATCCATCACCGATGGCACGGGCGTATTCCATATCGCCCAAGCCTGCGCCTTCTTCTCCAGTAAAGGCAATCCATTCAAGGGTATGTCGATGCTTTCTTTGGGATAAGACTTCAGCTAGAGAGAGCAAGACTCCCACTCCAGCCGCATTATCATAGGCACCGGGGGTATCCACCTTAGAATCATAATGAGCACAAAATACGATCCGCTCGGGGAGTTCGCCCTGCAGCCTGCCAATCACATTGGCGGTGTGACTTGGTGATCGACGTGCCGCGATCTTCATTTGTACAATGACTCCCGGGTTCTTCAGCAGTTTCAGACCAGAATGGGCTGAGACGGTGACCGAGGGGATATTCAGATCGAAATCCTCAATCAAACGCCAGCGCGCATGTAGAGTGGGATTGACGGTAATAATTCCGGCCGGCTGTCTTTCCTCCAGGAGCTGGAGGATTCTCCGATCGCGGTCCGAGACATAAATGCCCCCCTTTGTCGCCAGTTCACCCTGTGCCAGATCTCCATAAAAGACAGGAATCATGCCGGTTATGGATGCCAACTCCAATTCTGCTGGAGTGCAGACCGGGACAATTGCTGCTGAGATATTACAAGATGGGGAAAACGTATTTGCAGAGGCTTCCAGCGACTCCCCATTGAGTTCAAGAGACGTATGCTCCTCGATCCAGTTAGGGCAGGAAATCTCTTGGCGTTCTACAGAAAGACCGCTCTGTTTGAAAACTTCGCTGATGTAATCAGCCGTAGCCAGATTGGCCGTTGATCCGATCGGCCGGCTGCCGATATGGACCGCCAAGCGCTCAACGTGTTTCAACGCGCCGTAGGCATCGGTAATTGTTTTCAACGATCACTCCCGGGGTCCAGCCAACGACTGGAAAGCCATGATGAAATAGGGGTTGACTCTCGGTAAACCTTTGACTATAATGATAAAAACGTTTGCGTAAACGTTTACCTACGGTGAGTATACCAGATTTTCTCAAGGAAATCCATAGATGGCAACGATCCGGGAAGTAGCTGAAAGTGCGGGGGTCTCTTATGCCACGGTTTCACATGTTATAAACAATACTCGAGTTGTTTCCCAGGAAACCCGCGAGCGTGTCCTGGCGGCGATGAAGTCATTGAACTATCATCCGAATGCACTCGCCCGTTCCCTGCGCCAGGGAAAGACGAACACGATTGGCTTGGTGCTCCCCGATAGCGCCAATCCATTCTTCGCGGAGATCAGCCGCGGCATTGAAGATGAGGCCTTCAAAAAAGGATACAGCGTCTTTTTATGCAACACCGAACTGGACACACAGCGAGAACTGTTTTATGTGGATGTATTAAGCAAAAATCAAGTGGGCGGGATTATTTTTGTCGCCGCCGGAGATCAGGCTGATTCGCTGGATTTCTTACTTCGTCAGAACATGCCGGTCGTGATGATCGACCGTGACCTGCCAAATGTCGAAGTCGATGCCGTTCTCACGGATCATCAACTCGGGGGATTTCTTGCCACCCAGCATTTGATCGAGCTCGGTCACAAACGGATCGCTTGTATCGCCGGACCCTCGAGCATTACTCCCAGTGCAGAACGAATGACGGGATATCGAAAGGCACTTGAGCAAGCAAATCTTCCCTACGACGAAAATCTAATTATACGAGGCGACTATCACGCCCAGTCGGGCATGGAAATCACCCATTTCATTCTCAAGATGAATCCGCGTCCAACAGCCATCTTTGCTCTCAATGACTTAATGGCATTGGGCGCTCTACGGGCTGCCGCTGAGGCTGGCTATTCCGTTCCCAAAGATTTGGCAGTCGTTGGCTACGACGATCTGGAACTTGCCCAATTTACCAATCCACCCCTTACGACCATCGCTCAACCCAAGAAAGAGATCGGTGTTCAGGCTGTCAATTTGCTTGTCGATCGGATCTCTCGAAAAAGCCGTCCCCCTAGCCGTCTTATCCTTGCACCGGAATTAATCGTCCGGCGCAGCACAAAGGAACTTGATCTCTCTATGGCATCATCAGCACCTGGACTAAACCCGGCAGTCCCGGGCGCTTTTGACTTGCCAAATCAAGAAAAGATACCATCGTAGTGCCGGGCATCTCACCTTATTCCGAGGAGGAAGAAATGCGAAAGGAAAGATCTTTAGTTTGGGCAGTCACAGCACTGCTCGTGGTGGCGTCAATGCTGCTTGCTTCCTGCGCGCCGCAGGCTACAGCCACCCAAGCTCCACCAGCAGCGACCGAGGCGCCTGCAACTGAAGCGCCAGCAGCCACAGAGGCCCCAGCCGCCACTGAAGCTCCCGCAGCGACCGATGTCCCCATCACAGGCGAGAACTATAGCCCCGATATCCCTGAACCTGCAGAACCTGTGACCGTCACATGGTCCACCTGGGTGAATACGGATACTCCATTCTGGAAGTCGACCATCGCAGCGTTTGAACAGGTCCATCCCAACATCACAATCGAAGTGCAGTCGGTGCCCTCGTCAGATGATATGTTCGACAAGCTGCTAGCCCAGATCGCGGCTGGCAATCCGCCTGATACCGCTTACGTATCTGACTGGATGACCGGCGCGCTAGCCCAGAACGATGGGCTTGTCCCGTTAGATGATTACATTGCAAAGAGCACCATCATTGATATCAATGATTACGTCCCGGCATTCCTCCAGCCTGCCCGAGTAAATGACGTTCAGTATGGCTTGCCGTTCGCCAGTGAAACAACTGGTCTGTTCTATCGCACCGACCGCTTCGAGGAAGCGGGTCTTGACCCGAACCATCCGCCCGAGACTTGGGAAGAGTTTCAGGAGTATGCTGAGAAACTCACGGACAAGGACAATTCCAAGTATGGTTTCGCTGTATTTGCTACAGAAGCCGCGTACTACTTCTACCCCTGGCTGTGGCAGGCAGGTGGGGATCAGTTGAACCCTGACGATCCGAATGATGTGATCTGGGATAGCCCCGAAGGTCAAAGAGCCGCTGAGTTTTACGTCAACTTGGCCAAGTACTCGCCCGAAGACCTCTTGAATGCCACGTCCTGGGATGGGCGCGTGCCCTTTGCAAATGGCGATGTAGCCATGTACATGGCTGGTACCTGGTTTGCTGGAACACTGCTCACAGAGTTCCCAGACGCCACAGGGAAATGGGCTGCTGCCCCACTGCCGCAAGATAAGCGCTGCGCTACGACTATTGCCGGCGATCACCTAGTCGTCTTCAAGGGATCGAAGAACCCCGAAGCAGCTTACAAGTGGATCGAATGGCTGTCCTCACCGCAGAATATGGTAGGCTACAACTTGGGTAATCCCGATGAGCCAGGTACATTACTGCCTCCACGCACTTCCCTGCTTGACGATCCCTCGCTTTACGAGGGCCGGCCCTATATGGCGGGCTTCAAGGAAAATATGAATTGTGCTTACGTGCCCACCGCCGATCAGCCCAATTTTTTCAAAGCTGAGGAGATCCTGACGGAGTACCTCGGCAAAGCTTTCTATGGCGAGATTGATGGGAAGACCGCCGTCATTGAATCTGCCAAAGAAGCCGAAGCTGCATTCAAGCAGCCATAAAGACCTTCCCTCTTATATCCTCAAACTCTCCCTCTCCAGTCTTAGCTGGAGAGGGAGAGACGGCAAAATGCCGGAAAGGAGACGCATGGCTGTCACAGAAATTCAAAAACCAAATCCGTTCTCATATCGGCTACGCGAGACACTTCGGCAGATGCGAAAAAACTGGACGGCGTACCTGTTCCTGGCGCCGGGCCTGCTCCATTTTGTGATCTTCACTGTGTTTGCGGTCTCGTTTGCCTTCTACATCAGCTTCCACAGGTGGAATATTATTCAGCCGGACAAGCCCTTCGTAGGGATTGACAATTATCTGCGTCTCTTCCAAGATCCGCGCTTTCTTCGGGCGGTTACCAACACGCTCACATTTCTGGTTGGTGTGCCTCTCAATCTCGCTTTCGGGTTGGCTGTCGCCCTGCTGCTGAACACCAAGGTTCGTGGGCAGGCAATCTACCGCACACTGTTTTACATCCCGGTCGTCACCCCACTGGTGGTCTCGTCAATCATCTGGAAGTGGGTGTACCAAGGGGATTACGGGCTGCTAAACTATTACCTTCTGAAATTCGGACTCATAACCCATAAAATTGTCTGGCTCGCCAACCCTGACCTAGCCCTGCCAGCATTGATCATTATGGGCATTTGGGCTGGGACCGGCACTCCGATGGTGATCTATCTGGCGGGTTTGCAGTCGATCCCCCAAGAAATGTATGATGCAGCGATGGTAGACGGCGCCAACTCCTGGCAGCGCTTGCTCTACATCACCATCCCACTGCTCAGACCCACCACGTTTTTCCTCTTCGTCACGAACATCATTTACACATTCCAAATATTCACTGAAGTGTATATTATGACGAACGGTGGACCATTAAACAGAACCACGACGATAGGATACTATCTATATGTAAGTGCCTTCCGCGAACTGGATATGGGGTACGCAACGGCAATGGCGTTTGTCCTTTTCGCAATGATCTTCGGCTTCACCTTGCTGCAGTGGAAGTTTACCCGCGGCGACGTTGAGTATTAGAGAGGAATGACGGCGTGGATATCACGAAAAACGAAAAGCCCATCTCGAAGTCGATCAGCAATCCGGCGATCCGGACAATTAAATGGAGGGATTTGCTTGGTAAGCTGATCATTTATATCCTCCTGACAACCGGTGCGATCATCTTCATCGCCCCTTGGGCGTGGATGGTTTCAGCCTCCTTTCAGCCAATCGGGAAGATCTTCAATTGGCCACCGAATTGGATTCCGGAAGTTTTCACCCTCAATAACTACCAAAAATTTCTCAAAGCGGAAGGGTTTTTCCGCTGGGTTTTAAACAGTGGTTTTCTGGCGGTCGTCGTTTTGGCTGTCCAAATGTTTTTCAATTCACTGGCTGCCTATACCTTTGCAAAGCGCAAATTCCCGGGGCGGGATGCACTATTCCTACTGATGCTTGGCACCCTGATGATCCCAGGTCAACTCTTCTTGATTCCCAATTATCTGATCTTGCTACGCTCCCCTCTATTCGGAGGCAACAACATTCTCGGTGTGGGTGGTCATGGGATGTTGGACTCATTCTGGGGCATCATCATCCCGTATGCATTCAGTGTCTGGAGTGTCTTCTTCATGCGTCAATACATGAAGGGCATCCCCGACGATTTGCTGGACGCGGCACGCATGGATGGCGCTAACGATTTCGTCATCTACTGGAAGGTTGTCTTGCCGCTTTGCGGCCCCGTCTTGGCTGCTCAGGCAATCTTCACCTTTACCTTTGTCTGGAACGACTTCTTCTGGCCATTGATCGTCATCAGCGATCCGAAACTTCGCACGTTACAGCTTGGCTTGGCGTTGTTTGTCATCAAGAACCGCACGGTGTGGGATATTGTCTTCGCGGGCTCTGTGATCTCGACCCTGCCTGTGTTGCTGATCTTTATCTTCTTCCAGAAATATTTCATCCGTGGCATCGCCCTGACCGGAATGAAGTAAGCGATCGCAACTGCCGCTGATATGCCGCAAAAAAGGAAGCGATGATGGAAAAGTCCCCTGTGGACCGTCGAGATTTTTTACGGTTGTGCGTGGTCGCGGCGGGCAGTGTCGTTGCAGCTGCCTGCCAGAAAACTCTACAAAATATAGCCTCTGAAACGGAAGTCGTTGGGACAAGCACAGTCTTGCCCTCTCCAAGCCCGGCGGTGAAAGTAAACTTAACCGGCGCAGACCAGGATGTTTGGATGTGGGTTAAGACAGCGAAAGTAGGAGTGACAGGTGAGTGTGAGAGTTTGGTTGTGTATGTCAACGGGCGTGAATTCGAAACCCAATCGGAAGGCGAAACGTTCACTGCTGAGGTCAAACTTTCTTCAGGAGAAAATCGGGTCAGTGCAACCTGCAGACAATCCAATGGAGGAGAGATACAGTCCAATATGTTGAACTATACCGAACGTCTCAGACAAGCCCCGAAAGCTGTGATCCACATCGCGCTGGATAGTGACCGAATCATTCTGGATGGCGGCAAAAGCCAACCAGCAGAAGCGGATGGCAGCGTAATCCTTGATCACATCTGGTCACCGCGACCTGGAAACCCTGCCTCACTAGCCGTCGAAGGTGCTGCCGGCCTGGAAAGCCGACCATTCACGGATGAAGTCAGCACCCAAACAGTTATCCTCCTCCCCCCGACGACTGACGGGGAATATTATGTGCAGCTAAAGGTGAAAGACAGTGCCGGCCGTGACGATGAAGCTTCCATCTATTTCGTGGTCGAGCAAGGCAAGGCACGAATCCCAGACTATGATAAAGAAAACCCAGCTTGGATAGAAACAGCGGTCGTTTATGGAGTAATCCCTTCCAAATTTGGGCAGCCTGCCTTTCAGGCCATTACGAAACGGCTGGATGACCTAGCGGAATTGGGCGTAAATGCCCTCTGGCTGGCACCCATTAACGTATCCCCTCCTGGTGATTATGGCTACGCGGTGGTTGATTATTTTGATCTGAACCATGGCTACGGGACGAAGGAAGATTTCCACCGTTTGGTGCAGGAAGCTCATGCACGCGGCATCCGCGTCTTGATGGACTTTGTCCCAAATCATTCCTCTGCTCAACATCCGTATTTCCTATCCGCCAAGGATGGGGGTCCCAGGTCCCCATATTGGGATTTTTATGACCGGGATGCCTCCGGAGAACCTACTCATTATTTTGACTGGACGCATCTCCCGAACCTGAACTACGAAAACCCCGAAGTTCGGAACATGATGATCGAAGCGTTCGCCTATTGGGTGCGCGAATTTGATGTGGATGGCTTCCGCGTGGATGCCTGCTGGGGTGTCAAGCAGCGCCGCCCGGACTTCTGGCCGCAATGGCGCAAGGAACTCAAACGCATCAAGCCAGACTTGATGTTACTCGCAGAAGCAAGTGCTCGCGATCCCTATTACTTCGACAACGGATTCGATGTCGCCTACGACTGGACTGATCAGCTAGGACATTGGGCTTGGCAGGTGGTTTGGGATACATATAAACTGCGTCTCCTTTCCTACAATTTGACCGATGCTCTCACCAACGGGCGAGATGGTTTCCACCCCGACGCGCTCATCTTCCGCTTCCTGAACAATAACGACACCGGCGAGCGATTCATCAAGCGACATGGTGAGGGGGTCACGCGGGTGGCGACTGCACTCTTGCTGACTCTCCCGGGCGTGCCGTGTATCTATACCGGCGACGAACTGGGAGAAGAGTTCAAGCCCTACGAAGACTCAGGTCCGCTCTCCTGGATCGAACGAGTACCTGGACTGCAGGACTATCATAAACAACTCATTGCACTGCGCCACTCACAGCCCAGCCTGCACTCGCGCAGTTGGAGGCCCTTGACTCTTGAAGCTACCCGTGACCAGGTCGCCTATGGCTACTTGCGTTATCACGATGAGCAAGAGGACCCCATCCTTGTCTTATTGAACTTCAATGAGGAGCCAACCGAGATCGCGTTTGCATCGCCCGACGGTTTTCCCGCGCTAGAAGGAAAGTCATCACTTAAAGACCTGTTGAGCGGTGAGAGCGTTGCCGTGGAAAAAGCTGGCGAAGGATGGAAGGTGGCAGTCCCCGGTTATAGCGTTCGACTCTTGACCGCTGCCACTGCGTGATGAAAGGGAATAGACAATGAAAATTGCCGCTTTACGCGGTCCACATGAGTTTGAAGTCATCGACACACCCATGCCCGAGATTGCGCCTGACGAAGTTCTGCTGCGCGTGGCAGCTTGTGGCGTTTGCACATCCGAGCTGGATCAGTGGGAAGGAAAAGCCAACATCAACTATCCTCACTACCCAGGTCACGAGGTAAGTGGAGTTGTTGAAAAAGTGGGTTCAAAAGTTCAATCCTTTCAGCCCGGTGACAAAGTTGGCGCTTGGGTCACGAGCCGCGGTTTCGCCGAGTACGTGGCACTGAAAGCGGAGTATTGCTTTCCTGCTGGGGATGTGCCGCTCGATCTGGCTCTCGCGGAACCGTTGGCGTGTTCCGTCAACGCCGTGGAATTGGCGAACCTCCCGCTCAGTGATGATGTAGTGATCATCGGCGCCGGGTTCATGGGTAACCTGGTGCAAAAGTTGGTTCAACTGAAGGGACCGCGCCATGTCATTGTGGCTGACACCCGGCCGGACGCGCTGGAGCGAGCAAAGAAAATAGGTGCTACCCGCGTCGTGGACGTCAGAAATGAATCTCTTGCTGATGTGGTGAAAGAAATGACAGGAGGACTGGGCGCCGATGTAAGCTTCGAAGCTACGGGCGCGCAGGCACCCCTCACTCTCCTCGGCGACGTCACGCGGATGAGCGGCAAGGTAGTGATCGTCGGTTTTCATCAAGGTGGGATGCGCGAGATCTCTCTTGCCTATTGGAACTGGATGGCGTTCCAAATCATCAACGCCCACTTCCGGGAAATTCCCACCATCATGCGCGGCATGCGCATTGGCATGCGCCTGTTGACCTCAGGACGCTTATCCCTGGAGGATTTGGTGACACATCGCTTCCACCTGAATGAAATTGGTCTGGCCTTCCAAGCGGCGCACGAAAAACCGGAAGGATTTGTGAAGTCGACCATCGTTATGACGTAGATGCGACCCACCTAGTGAAAACAAATTACTGGACGACTCTGACGGGTCGCCCTTATTAAGGAGTGCAATTCATGCAGCCAAAACCCTGGCCTACGATCCCAGTGAACCCAGCAAACTTCCAACAACCACCCCGTGATTATGGCATTCTTCCGTTCTGGTTCCTGAACGGCGAATTGGACCCGCAGGAAATGTTATATCAGTTGCGAGAATTTCGCGATAAAGGTATGCCAGGCATTATCCTGCACGGGCGCTACGGCCTGGAAACAAGCTACATCGGTGAAACCTATCTCGACCGTATTCATTTCGCCGTCGAAGAAGCGCAGAAGCTTGGCTTGAAAACCTGGATCTACGACGAGATGAACTGGCCAAGCGGCACCGCTGACAAGCGCGTGCTGCAGGCTCGTCCTGACCTGGCGGAGCGCTACATTGAGTGCATTAACATGACCGTCCGCGGTCCCTGGTTCACTTACCTGACCGGCGCTGATAGCCGTTATCTCGATTTCGAGAAGTCAAGGCCGGTGGCGGCATTTGCGATATCGCTCGATAAGCCAGGCGAGGTGATTGACCTGACGCCAAATCTTTCCTTTGAAAATGTAATTCCCTGGGAAGCGCCTGCTGGCAACTGGCGTTTACTTTACATCGTTGAGAAGATCGCCGATTACTATATCGATGCGCTGAACCCGGAAGCTACCAAGGAATTTTTGCGCCACGGCTACGATCCGTATGCCAGCGCGGTCGATGGCAAGATGACTTCACAAATGCTCGGCTTTTACACCGACGAGCCTGCCATGCACTATTACCTGAGCGGTGGCGATACTGCCATTGTCCCATGGACCAAGGAGATGTTTCGGCGCTTTCAGGCGCGCAATGGATACAACCTGCGCCCGCGCCTGCCGGACCTGTTCTTTGACATCCGCCCCGACAGTGCCCGCGTCCGCTACGATTTCTACAATACGCTGACCGATTTCTATAGCCAGGCGTTCTACCAGCAGATCCATGAATGGTGCGAGAAACACAATGTGCTGTTTACCGGGCACCTCCTATACGAAGAAGGGTTACGACGTCTAATCCGTGTCGAAGGCAACCTGTTCAAGCATTATCAGCACATGGATGTGGTCGGCGTCGACCACCTCTACCCCATCATCGGTAACCGTGACCGGCCCGATGAGCATGTGGCGATGAAGGTCGGCAGTTCTGCCGCGCATCAATTGGGCAGCCCGCGCCTGCTGTGCGAATCGTTCGGCGGCATCTTCATGGATGCCACCATGCAGCGTATGAAGTGGATCGCCGATTGGGAATATGTTCTCGGCGTGAACCTGCTTAATCCACATGGTTTTCATTACACGTTGGAGGGTCCACGCAAGCGAGACTGGCCACCCTCCATGTTTTATCAATATCCCTGGTGGGGATATTATGGCGACTTTTCAAATTACATCAGTCGCTTGAGCCATCTGCTTTCGGGCGGGAAACACGTTGCCAAGGTGGCAGTGCTCTGGCCAATGAATGCCATGTTCGCCACGTACACGCCTCAGACCCACAACGCACTAGGCGATCGTATCGAACGGGATTTCAATACCTTGACTGACCTCTTGCTCAGGCTACATTATGACTACGACTATCTTGATGAGGATATGCTTGCAAATGCAGAAGTGGAGGGCAATACCATCCGCATACGTGATGAAGCCTATGAGTTGTTGGTCTTGCCTCCGATGGCACATCTGAAGTTAAGCACTCTCGAGAAGTTGGAGAGGTTTACGGCTCAAGGCGGACGTGCCCTCGGGATGATTTTCCTCCCCAACAAGGCGTTTTCTAAGGATGGCAGTGTCACCGAGTTAACGGACATCTCAGACCGCGTCCGCGCTCTATTTGGAGTCGATCCTGGCGACACACAGCAAAACTTCCAGAACCAAACTGGCCTCGAATTGCTGGAAAAAGAAATTTCTGGTGGCGGCAAAACAGCTTTTCTGCAAAGTTATGCACTTGCCCGCCAACTTCCCATGC
This sequence comes from Anaerolineales bacterium, assembly GCA_036394895.1. Taxonomy (GTDB): domain Bacteria; phylum Chloroflexota; class Anaerolineae; order Anaerolineales; family Villigracilaceae; genus Defluviilinea. The sequence continues at coordinate 3,536 of DASWEH010000195.1, read as the reverse complement.
GAATCCAAGAACAGCTCCGCGCGCCGGGGAAGACCGAAAGCCCATTCTTTGTCATCGAATCGGAAGAGAAAACCAGTCGTTATTTTTTTGCGCCTGAAAAAGGTGAACGCGAGGAGATCACCGATGAAGTCAATGCCGAACGCGAGTCCGTCGCAGATAGGCTGGGAGAGGCACTTTCGAACCTGATCAAGCCGGACGTGTCCATCGACAACCGCGAGGTCTTTTACCTTCATAGGCAGAAGGATGGACAGGATATCTACTTCATCATCAACCCCACATATACGGCTCAAAAAGCGCAAGTCAGCCTTCCTGGCCAGGTTCAGCCCGTGCAGTGGGATCCATCAACCGGGGCTGAGCGGCTGATCGCTCCTTCTCAAGTGATTGAGAACCACACCCGCTTTAATTTGGAACTGTCGCCCGTGGGGTCCGCATTTATCCTGGTGAAACCTGATTCAGATTGGCGCGTGATCGAGACCAACCTGAATATCGAGTCCTCAGATGGAACTCAGTTAAGCGGATTTGGCCGGATGCATGAGCACGAAGCGTTCGCGGTCATCGAAAAGGAAGGTCAACAGAAGCGTCTGACTCTCCAAGTAGAACGGCCAGCCGCCGCGTTGACGCTGGATGGCGAATGGGAATTTCATCCCGAAACTGAGAATGCCCTGGTGATTGGAAAATGGCTAGCGATCCACGAGACTGTCGACAGACCACTTGATGCCTATACGCAGAACAATGCTGATCCGAAGGGACAAGGCTGGTTGCCCATGGTCCCCGGCGCCTGGTCTTACCAACTCCCTGCCGAGCCAGAGGCTGAGTACCCAATCCCGGTCTGGTACCGTATTTCTTTCGAAGCAGACTACCTCCCGCCGAAGCTCAACCTGATTGTGGATGGCTTTGCAGGCTCGGAGTGGTCGCTCTTTGTCAACGGTGAGCGGGTCACCGCGAAGCCCGTACGCAGCCAGGTAGATGGGCAGATGAAGGCTGTGGATATTACCTCGCACTTGCGCAAAGGCGAGAACCTGATTGCCTTGCGCCTGGTGGTCACAAATCCTACAGATGGCTTGCTCGACTTGTTGAAATTAACCGGTGACTTCAGCTTGGCGCCTCAAGGTGAGGGCACTTACCGTCTAACCAATCCTTGGACATCTCTTCAACCTCAACCTTGGACAAATCAAGGCTATCCTCATTTCTCCGGTCGAGCAGTGTATCGGAAAAGCTTTGAGCTTCCTGAGTACTTTACGGGACAGCGAGTATTCTTGGAGCCAGAGATGCAGGATGATGTGTTGGAAGTGATGGTCAATGGTCAATCCGCGGGCGTGCGGCTGTGGGCGCCTTACCAGGTTGAGATCACGGACTTGTTGAAATCCGGCGAGAACACGCTTGAGCTGCGCGTTGCCAATACACTAGTAAACTTGCTCGAAGCGATCGAGCGCCCCTCCGGGCTGGCAGGCGCGCCCAAGTTGGTACCATATCGGACGTTTAAGTTTGACCTGATGAGTATGTAGTTGAACCTTTGAAACCTTCTTTTGCCACGGATTTTTTGATTAATCTCTCAGTGAAAATTCGTGAAATCTGTGGCTAAGAATAGTGGAGTGACGATGAAACTCAAAATCGAAGACCTAACCGTAGAATCCTTCGCTCCTTTTGGCGAAGTAATTACGCAGCCCGCTCGCGGGCAGGATGCCCAGGGATCCGGCTGGACCTGGTGGGGTGAAAACCATGTCATGGCAGGCGGTGACCGTAATTACGCAATCGGTTATCTGGATTTGCAACCCGCTGAACTACGTTTTGATTGGGCCGAGCGCCACATGCACAGCGACGAGTTATTGATTCCCATGGGCGATGACTGTTTAATTTATGTGGGGCCTGCAGACTATCCGGAGGAACCAGATCGCCTTCCCCCACTGGAGCGCTTCCGAGTCTTTCGCCTGCGCCAGGGACAAGGCGTTCTGCTCAGCAAAGGCGTGTGGCACGGCGCACCGATGGCGCTGGACAAACCCCTTAACGTAGCCGTCCTGTTGCTCAAGGATACGGGCAAGGTGGATGGGCACGTCGTGCGTTTTGAAAATACGCCGGTACAGATTGAACGTTAACGATGGAGTCAACGTCTCCCGACGTTGGACTTCACAGTATGGAAGGAGATTACAATGCCTGTTGTAGATCGTCGTGAATTTGGTGGGCGCTTTTCGGTTCGTGAGAACTCGCAGCGCTTAGCCAACTATCGTTATTTGGAATTGCAGTTAATGGAGATGATTGCGGGTTGGTGTCACACCACCCCTCAGATCGCCTTCAAGGCCACGTTCGGTTATCACGTCTATGATCACGCGCAAGCCGCCGACCTGTTGGGCGAGCGTCTGGAGCAATTGCGCTCGACGCGCAACAGCCAGGAGCCGGGCACGGATGAGTTCGCCCGCTTGTGCGAAACGATCTGGAAATTAGATGACACCGTGGGGCGCTTGACCGCTGTGTACCGCGTCCTTGAGCCGCACTTGGTGAGCAGCTATGTCTACCATGCCGATGCGACTGACCCGTTGGCGGATACACCCACCGTCCGCTTGCTGCGCCAACTGGCAGCCATGGACCAATCGCACGTGGCCTGGGGACAGGCGGTTCTGGAGTCACTCACCCGAGACCCAGCGAAACGACGGCTGGCCCTGGAAGTCCAGGCGGATATCGAGGCGAAGCTTGTGGAATCGGGTGGCGTCACCGGGCAGGGAATCGAGTCCCACTGGCTGACGTTCCACAGCGCTCGTGAGGCGGATAAGCCCAAGCCTCGCGCCAGGCGCAGCGGACGCGTCTACCGATTTACGAAGAGTTGTCCACCGCTTGATCACTCTATCGTTGAGGAACCGTTCTGGTTTTCGGGCGACCCTAAAGATTTCGAGAAAGCTTATACGTCTGAGGACGAGTGGTCCACGGAAGGTTTCCGGCACAAGTTCCACCAACTGCTCTACGGAGAAGTAGAGACCACTGACCGGATGGGCAAAATGATCGCCGAGTTCCCAGACCTGCCCTGGGAGATGCGTATGGAGCTTGCGCACCAGATGTGGGATGAGGCGCGTCATATCGAAGTGGTCGCCAAGGTCTGCGAAGAAGAACTTGGCGCGACGCTCGGTTACGGGCCCTGGCCTTTGGCATGGTGGTGGATGCAAAACGAATCTGACCCGCTGCGACGTATCTCGGTCACGAACAGTTGGGCTGAACGCAACCTGATGAGCACATTGCGCGAGTGGCGCGAACATGCCGAGCAGCGCGGCTTTACACGTATCGCCGAGCTCTGCGACTATTTGCAGGCTGACGAGCTGACCCATGTCCGTTTGGCGACCGATTGGATTCGGAAGATGACAGATGACCGGCCAGAGTATCGAAACGAGCTGCTTGCCTGGAGCCGAAAAGCTGTGGATGTGGTCCAAGGTTTTTACAACAGTGCCTATAGCGCCTCGGACAGCCCGGAACCGCGTTTCTCCTTCCTGCGCGGCGGAGATAATCAGGACGACCGCACCGGTGTTCCAAGCAACGTGATCGGCGAATAGGCA
>DASWEH010000194.1:0-6916 GCA_036394895.1 Anaerolineales bacterium | reverse complement strand
GGATCCGTCGCTTCGAGGTTCGGTCCACGCGAGGTAGCAACAGCCTGCACTGTCGGCGCTGGGGTCGCCGTCAAATCCACAATTGGCGTCACCGTTAACTCTACAATGATGGGTGTCGCTGAGGCAACTTCAGGAGACTTGGTTGAAGTCTCAGCAGGGGCGCAGGCAGCTAATAAAGTGGCAACAAGGCTCACACTTAGGAATAGACGGTTTTTTCTCATATTGTTATGAAAAGTTATAACATCAAATCCTTACGAAAATATTAACAGACTCTCGCGTTCCCGAACTGCACCGGGACAACCCTGGTACTGCCCCAGGGCACTGTGTGAGCAGAAGGTTAAGATGTAAAGCATCGAAACCTGTAGACGAAAAGGCCTTTGTAACCTTACGCTTCGTCTACGCCTGCGGCTCCGCTCACATCGTCCCGACACTTGCACCGGCACGCACACCTGTCCTGGCGTACGGTGCCAGGGAGTGCAGGTGTGTTCTTTTGGGAGCGCGAAAATCTAGTTTATCTTTGACGTTCGCAAAATCCTACGCTATACTGTGTTTAGTTCGTTAGTTATTTAGTTGGATAGGTTTTTCATCCAACTACACAACGATCGAACGACTCAACGATAAGACTACCTAACTATTCAAGTAAATGAGGAGGTTGTATGGCTGATTTTAAACTTACGTATGCCACAATGTTCAATCCCCCCGAGGAACTTCATAAGGGCTTTGATAAGGCTGTGACAAAGCTCAAAGCAAATCTTGGCAAAGAATATGGCATGTTCATCGATGGCAAAGACGTTTTTGCCGACGATAAGTATGAAGACCATTCCCCTGTCAATACGGATTGGGTATTGGCGGTCATCCAAAAAGGGAATGCCACGCAAGCCAATATGGCAGTTGAGGCGGCTCGCAAGGCATTCCCAGCCTGGAGTCACACCCCTTGGCAGAAACGCGTCCAATTGGTTCGCAAGGCAGCTTCGATCATAGAGAAGCGCATTTTCGAATTGGGTGCCGCCATGACACTGGAGGTTGGCAAGAACCGCATGGAGTCGCTTGGCGATGTGCAGGAGACGGCCGACCTGATGTATTTCTCCGCACAGATGATGGAGGAAAATGACGGCTTCATCAAACCGATGGGCAAAGATCCGCTTGTTGGTTTTGACTCCACCAATATGTCTGTCCTGCGTCCTTACGGAGTGTGGCTGATCGTCAGCCCCTTCAACTTCCCCTTTGCTTTGACCGGCGGTCCGACCGGCGCAGCCCTCGTGGCTGGGAACACGGTCGTGATCAAGCCTGCAACGGATACTGCCTGGATCGTCCGGCTCTATGCTGAGTGTTTGCGCGACGCGGGTTTCCCAGATGGTGTCGTCAATTTTGTCACGGGCCCCGGTTCCAGCCTTGGTCAAGCACTTGTCGAAAACCCTGAAGTGGATGGTATCACTTTCACTGGCTCGTTCGACGTGGGCATGCGGCTTTATCGTGACTTTGCACAACGCAACTACATTCGCCCAGTCATTCTCGAACTCGGTGGAAAAAATCCCGCGATCGTTTCTCGCAATGCAAATCTCGAAGACGCGGCGACAGGCATTGTCCGCTCAGCGTTTGGCTTGCAGGGACAGAAGTGTTCGGCAGCTTCACGCGTGATCGTGGAAGAACCTGTCTACGATGAATTGCTTGGCAAGCTCAAGACGAAAACCGAGAGCCTGGTCATCGGGGATCCGACAGAGCGAAACACTTATTGGGGGCCGGTCATCAACCAAAGTTCCTATAACGATTTCAAGAACTTTACAGAAGAGATCAACGGCGCTGGCGGCAAGTTCTTGACCGGTGGTCACGTAAAGACAGGCGGCATTTTTGATAAAGGCTATTACTGTGAACCCACCTTTGTCACTGACCTGCCTTATGAGAATCGCTTATGGCAATATGAGATGTTCCTGCCCATCACAACAATTGGCAAGGTTAGCAACCTCGATGAGGCAATGAAGATCGCCAACAATGTGAATTATGGCCTCACGGCTGGCTTCTATGGCTCGCCCAAGGAAACAGACTGGTTCTTCGATAACATCGAGGCCGGCGTGACCTACGCTAACCGTCCCCAAGGCGCAACGACCGGCGCGTGGCCGGGCTTCCAACCCTTTGGTGGCTGGAAAGGTTCCGGGGCAAGCGGCAAGAACGGCGGTGGTTATTACTATGTGCAGCTTTATATGCATGAACAGATCCGCACCCTCGTCAAACCCGCTCCTGTAAAGTCCAATAGTAAGAATGGCAAGGCAACGACACAAAAAGCCTCAAAGACTTCGTCTTCAAAGAAGACCACTTCAAAGCTGGCAGCAACAACATTAGCCTCCAAGAAGAAACCTGTTGTTAAAAGAGCTGTGAAGAAAAAAGCAGGCAAATAACAATCGAGCCCTTCCCCGCCGAGGGGAAGGGCTCTTTATAGACAACCACTATGCCTTGGGATCCAAAACAATATCATAAATTTCAAGCTGAGCGTTCCGCGCCGTTTTTTGATTTGCTTGCACTGGTCGAGATCCGTCCCAACTTAAAAGTTGTGGATTTGGGGTGCGGCACGGGTGAATTAACGCGCCAGCTGGCGGATGCACTGCCAAACAGCAACGTGACAGGAATCGATTCCTCCTCGCAAATGCTGGACACTGCGCGAGCCTCTTCCTTTTCAAGTCCAAACTTGCGTTTCGAACAGGGAGATCAATCTCAACTGACAGGCGAATGGGACCTCATTTTCAGCAACGCTGCCCTGCACTGGTCAGAGAATCATGCAGAGTTGCTTCGGAATCTTTATCGGAGACTGGCTCCGAGTGGTCAGATCGCTGTGCAAGTCCCATCCAATCACAATCATATCTCACATCAAATCTATCGCGAGACTGCCAGTGAAGAAGCATTTAAATCCATTTTGAATGGTTTTCAACGATACGCGCCGGTTTTATCCATTGACGAGTATGCGTGTCTCTTTTTTGAGTGTGGCGCTGAAGAGATCGTTGTCTTCGAAAAGATTTATCCGCATATTCTGGAAGACTCGGACGCGGTGGTAGAATGGATTTCCGGTACCGCACTAGTTCCCTATTTTGAACGATTGGGCGAGCATAAAGAGGAGTTTGTGAAGGCGATCCGTGTAAAAATGCGCACCGCCATGCCAGAAACGCCTGTCTTTTATCCATTCCGCAGAACTTTATTTTCAGCACGAAAACCATAATAATAAAAGACCTGTCAGGTCTATATGAGAAAATATGGGCGCACCTCAAGGATTTGACCGCAAGGAAATTCTTCATCGCATCGGCACGTTCTTTTTGTTAGTGGGAATTGGCTTGCTCGTGTTCTTCATGCTTTCTGAAGCCGCGCAAAATGTCACATTCAGTTATTTTTGCTGGAGTTTGATCTTGATGATCCTTGGTTTTGTTTTTCGCGGCCAATTCAAAAAGAATGTATCACCCAGTGGGAGATTTAGCCTTGTAAAAAGGCTCATGCCAAAAGCAAAAAAGGAAGAACAAGGGAAAAAGTAATGACCAAACTCGTTCCTCTCTCAGACGCCATTGCAAAACATGTGAACGATGGTGATATTGTCTACGCGGCGGGATTCACCCATCTCATCCCTTTTGCTGCGGGACACGAAATGATTCGACAAGGAAAGAAGGATTTAACGCTTGCACGCGCTACTCCCGATTTGATCTACGACCAGATGGTCGCGGCAGGTTGCGCACGCAAAGTGATCTTTTCCTACATGGGGAATCCCGGTGTAGGATCACTACGAATTGTCCGTGCTGCGCTGGAGCAGGGCAAACTTGAATGGGAGGAATATTCCCATTTCGGAATGATCACCCGCTTACAGGCGGGCGCCTCGGGTTTGCCTTTTTTACCGATGAAGCAAACTGGCGCAACTGACTTGGAAAAAGCCAATCCGAACATTCAGCGCATCCCTGATCCATTTGGTGGCAAGGATGTGATCGTGGTTTCCGCGTTAAATCCGGATGTGGCAATTGTCCATGTGCAACGCGCCGATGCAAACGGCAATGCCCATTTATGGGGAATCATCGGCGAGCAAAAGGAAGCTGCGTTCGCCGCGAGAAAAGTGATTCTTACCGCGGAGGAGATCGTGGATGAATCAGTCATCCGCTCGGATCCGAACCGCACGATGATTCCCGGCATTGTGGTCAGTGCCGTGTGCCATGTGCCATTTGCGTGTCACCCAAGTTACGCACAGGGATATTATGACCGCGACAACAAGTTCTATCTTGCCTGGGACAAAATCAGCGAATCCGCCGAAGCGACCCAGCAATATTTGGATGAATGGGTTTACGGCGTGAAAGACCAAAATGAGTATTGGGAAAAGTTGGGCACAGAAACACACAAAAGGCTGGAAGTTCCAAAGCAAATGAGTGAGCCAATTAATTACGGAAAATATTAGTAAACAAGTACACAGGTAGACAAGTAAACACTAATGAACATTCCGTATTTTGATCTTGGTGGCGATGGTCCGCCATTACATTTCCTGCATGCCAATGGCTATCCATCAGAATGCTATAAGCCATTCCTTGAACTTTTACAAAATCAATATCATGTCTTTGGAATGCTGCTTCGCCCATTATGGCGGGGGCGGGACTCTAATCCTAATGACATTCAGGATTGGAAACCTTTTTCAGAGGATTTGCTGCGGTTTCTGGCTTCGACTGCGCCTACGGCTCCGCTCACTACAGTCCTGATGCCTCTCGGGAGCGCGAATGCTCAGCCTGCCCCCTTGATCGGAGTGGGGCATTCCATCGGAGCGGTCGTCACCTTGCGTGCCGCCTTGCGGGACCCAGGCAAATTCCGTGCATTGATCTTGCTTGATCCTGTGCTCTTTGTTCCCAGCCGACTCATCGCATGGAATTTCTTTCGCGCCCTTGGGCTAGGCAATAAAGTGTATCCAAAAATCGCCGGAGCATTGAAACGACGTCGCGCCTTCGATGATCTTGATCTGGTCTTTCATGGTTATAGAAATCGCGAAGTATTCCAATATATGAGCGATGAAAATTTGCGAATTTACATCGAAGGGATCACTCGCAAAACAGGCCATGGATATGAACTGGTCTATTCACCAGAATGGGAATCACGTATCTACCTCACAGGCCTGCGCGACTTCGACATCTGGCGCGGCCTCCCAAAACTCGAAGTGCCTACTCTCTTTATCCGCGGCGCGGAAACGAATACATTTCTGGAAAGCGCTGCCAGGCTCATAAAACGGATGCAGCCCAAGCCTTGGGTGGAAACGCTGGACAAATCCACACATTTGCTTCCGCTGGAACGTCCGCAGGAAGTTTTTGATATGATGCAATCATTTCTAAAAGAGACCCTAAAGGTCTTCGCAAAGCATCCTATAACGAAATGAAAGGACAGAGACCTTTAGGGTCTGAGAAAAGAATTATGAACGAAATCAAATATTCCTCCGCCGAACTGATGATCATCAACGCTGCGCGCTTATTGCGGGATGGCGATGTGGTGTTCGTCGGTGTCGGTCAACCAAATCTTGCTTGCAATCTCGCCAAACGGACTCACGCGCCTAACCTCGTGATGATCTATGAAGCAGGCGTGATTGGCGCGGAACCTGCGCGTTTGCCGTTATCCATTGGCGATCCCACCCTCGTGAGTGGATCTCTTTCTGTGGTGAGCATGTACGATATTTTTGCAAACTATCTTCAGCGCGGCAACGTGGACGTCGGCTTTATGGGCGGCGCGCAGATCGATAAATACGGCAACATCAACGCGACCGTCATCGGCGGATATGACCATCCCAAAGTGCGCCTGCCCGGCTCGGGTGGATCGCAGGAAATCGCTGCCTGGGCAAATCGCTGTTACATTATGACGCCACATCAAAAACGTCGCTTCCCCGAAAAAGTGGAATTCATGACCTCGGCTGGATTCATCGGTGGGAAAGGTGACCGCGAAAAAGCAGGTTTGCGTGGCGCAGGCATGCTTGCCGTTGTCACTGATATTGGTATGCTGGAGCCGGATGAAACAGGCGAGATGATTCTCACGGCATTGCACCCTGGCAAGACTGTTGAGCAGGCAAAAGAAAATACTGGCTGGAATTTGAAAGTTGCTCTCCAGCTAAAAACGACTGAACTTGTGACTGAAAATGAATTGAGAATACTGCGCGAAGAGCTTGATCCAAAAGGGATTTATCTCAAAGGCGGAGGATAATTGAAGCGTTCCACTGTCGTTATGCTTTTCCTGTTGTGGGTGGGGGTCATTCTCAGCGCGTATTATGTCGTCCAGAAGCCAGGCTTGCTATATGCATTTATGGGTCTGGTTGATACGTTATGGACTCTCCTCGTTGCCGCGCTGCTCCTTTTCAATGCGTATGGCATTGGGACGAGAATCCTATCCTGGTTAGGATTGAAATCTATCGATGAAATTGATCGTATGTTGTTGGGATGTGGTATTGGACTGGGAGGCTTGGGCTTACTCGGCTTGGGGCTGTCCGCCGTGCAGATCGCAAGCGTGCCTGTCTTTTCCTTCTTGATCGCATTTTTGACAGCCTTCTTTGTTTTTAATAAGGATTTGGGGAAATTGCTGGTTGATCTCAAAACCTTCATTACTCACTGGAATCTTTCCTTTAGCCAGTTCAATCTATTTTCGAAAATCGTTATCGTCCTTCCGTTCCTATTTTCCTTTTTGCTAACTCTCGTCCCACAATTCGAAGCCTTCGACGCGTTACTTTACCATCTTGCTCAGCCTGCCAGGATTTTGCAGGATGGTGGATTGCGACCCGTGGATGTCCCACAATTCTGGTTTCCCAACTTAACCGAAAATGTCTATCTTTGGGCGCTGGCGTTGGGAAGCGAACGAGCCGCACAGATGATCCATCTTGCCTGGGGGACATTCTCAGCGCTGCTCTTATGGCGTTGGGCTGTCAAGGTCTGGAGTGTTG
>DASWEH010000193.1:0-3095 GCA_036394895.1 Anaerolineales bacterium | reverse complement strand
CCCGAAGATACACTGACACCGTCACAAATTGCGTTTTGGGTAGAGTAAAAAGCGCGATTTATGCCCGTTGACGGTATAGTTGGTCATCATGACCAACTATCATTTGGTGAGATTGATCAACGACGACGATCACGAATCTTGCGCAAGCTGGCCGCCAGGGTTTCCAAGTGTTTAGCCGCTCGCTCCAATTCTTGCGGGTCTTTCAACAAAACAGAGAGCTCGGTCGCCACACGATCATAATTACGATCAAAGCCAGTCCGCTGCGTAAACTTGAGCCAGGATTTGACACGGCTGGCCATTTGACGATAGACACCTGGTGCAGTACGGCTTCTGGCATTCTTTCCCTTTATCTTCTTTTCTTCCACCGCGCGCTCGAGGTCCTCGGAAGATAATTGCTCCTCAAGAGCCGCTAAAAGGAGCTCGCGTTGCTGCTGCTTAGGCGCTGCCACGATTACTCGCAGACGACGTTCCTCAACACGGTACAAACTTGCCAGATATAAAAGTTCATCGCTCAGATTCAGGATCTGAAGATGGCGTACCAGATGTGGCCGCGCGAAGCCCACAATTCTCTCCAATTCGGGCCAAATACCATGGGGCAAGCGTCCATCCAGCGCCTGCCGAAAGTAATCCATCTCATTTGCAGCATCTGGATCCGGGTATTTTTCCTGAAAGATCAAGATCAGAGAGGCAATGGCCTTCGCCAGATCTACAGCAGAAATATCCTCTCGTTGGATATTTTCCGCAACCTGCCGAAGTCGGCTTGTTTCTTTCTGTTCAACGACCTGTAGCTTGGGTTCTTCCTGTAATTGCAGTTGAACGGCACTAAGCACTAGAGACCAGAAGCGCCGTTCGCCAGCCTCCAAAAGAAATCGCGGGCCAAGTCCCTGCACCTGCACCCAGGATCCAGTAGCCGGTTCAATCTGACCTTCACTCAAAATGGATTGACCCAGTAGAAGCAACTCGTCAACCTCTCGGCGCAACCCGGCATCTCCATCTGCCGCCACCATCAGAGATTGAGCTGCTTGATAACAGTCCATTTCTCCCGTAAAGAAAGATCCTTTGATTTCCGGAGGTAGGATCACGCGAGATTGAAAGCGATCTGGAAGAACCTGGCCGAGAGGAATGTAAACTACACGAGTCGCCCGATAAGTTGCAACCTGTTCCTGGGCAGGTTCAAGTAGAGGGGTGGCTTGTGTTTCTATGGTTTGCGTTAGCTGACTCAGGTCTTTATGGGTTCTTTTTGGCATTTGAAATCTCCTTCAAAAAGTGTACCCGCGGGTACACTTTTTTCACCCCATACGCTGTCGAATTTCCTCAGCCACATGGGCGAATTCCTGAGTCGCTGGATTGGCGCTCATCAACTGATCTGATCTGCGGGCTGGCTTAAAACTAAAAATATCCAGGCCTTCGCTGTTGGCGTAGCTGACATCCGCGCGCCTGCTGATGGGAGTCAAAATGAGACTATTGTATTGTCCGCGAAGCGAAGCGAGGAATTCATTCTGTTCCTGCTGACGAAAGTCGCACATGGTGGGTAGGATTCCCAAAAATTGCAGGCGGGAATTATATTGACGTTGGACGCTTTGAATGGTCTTGAGCGCACTCGTGAGGCCCTCGATACTGGGCGCCTCCAGTTGGCATGGGATCACCACATGTGTGCTGCCAACCAGGGAGTTGATCGAGAGATAGCTCAAACCCGGCGGATTATCAATCACGACATACTGATAAAAGGGTTCGACTGTCTCCAGGATTCCCCGCAAGCGAAACAGCCCATCAATTGGATCGTTCTTCAAAGCCGTATCCACATTCGGCATCTTTTCTTTGGAAGAGGGGATAAAATCCATATTGCGCCGGGCGCCGTGAGGAATTTCCGATGTCCTGATGATATCTGTGACTGGAAGAGCCGTATCCATCATGAGCAAACCGGCAATATTGTCGTAAGGACCCAATCCCGTTTGCCGGCGTTGCCCGAAGAAACCTCCCGAGAGCGTGATCTCTGAGTGAGTCTGCTGGTCCAAGTCAATAATCAAAACGCGCCCGGGGTCTTCATTTGCCCCGGACTCATGCGACATCATCAACGCGAGCGCTGCGCCAATGTTAATAGTGGTCGTGGTCTTACCCACGCCACCTTTCTGATTGAACACCGACAGGACCTTCATGCTGCCTTCCTTCGAATAAACATATAATTTCCAATTGCTGGACTGTTATTCTGGGTACAGATACACACAGTCGAATTATCATAATTATAGCCACGAAAACAGTAAATAACAAGGTTATCACATCTCAAAAAGCCATTTTTACCGCTATTGCATTGATTCTGACCATGATGTACAATAATGGGAAGGAAAATAGCTCTAGCTTAGAATGGTTCACAGATATGGTTCAGAGGAAAATAAAATTTCCCAAGGCGGTCCCCATAGCTGCCTATAACAAAATGACCAAACTGACGGTGCGGGAGTTGGGTTTGCTTGATTTGAATGAGCATCCTTTCCATATTTCCGCGGATCCACGATTCTTGTATCTAACCGAACAACACAAGTCCGCGCTGTCACGTCTTGAGAATACCATCGAGTGGCGGGAAGGTCTGTCCGTAATCGAGGGGCCGATTGGCGCTGGAAAGACCACTATGGCACGGCGTCTGTATGAACTCTGCATGCAGAATGACGGACTAGAGCCTGTCTATATTCACACAGCCAGTTATCCAACTCCTGCATCGGCTCTGCGCGATATTGTAAACCACTATCGGTTGGATTCCCGCCGAGCTTACCTGGACAAGTTGCGCGATTTCGAGAAGTATCTCATCATTCTCCGAAAACAAGACAAGAATCCCGTCCTGATCATCGATGACGCTCAGTTGATGGCTGCCAACAGCCTGCAACCAATTCAGGATTTTCTGAACTTCGATGTGTCATCCAAGTTGATCCAGATCATATTGTTCGGACAGCAGGAGATTCACAGGAACTTTTCCAAGAAGCCCGCCCTGTTGGATCGTGTCGTATTCTGGCATAGATTAGGCCCCCTTACCTATGCAGAAACACTGCGGATGATCCAGTTTCGGTTGACAGTCGCCGGTCGCTTCAAGCCGCTTTTTTCCGACC
>DASWEH010000192.1:0-8510 GCA_036394895.1 Anaerolineales bacterium | reverse complement strand
CCGCAGGATCGCTGAACTCTGCTCCACTGGCAACGTTGCTGTGATTGTTGCCGTCGGCGTGGGCGTAGATTGTTTGGTAGGAGCGGGCGTCGGTGTTATGAGAGAAGCAAGCAATGGTTCAAGTGACGCACAGCCAGCACTAAACAACAATCCAGCGAAAATGACAAATCGAAAAATACGTGACATATTCACAAATCAATTGGCGTCCGCAAAACAGCAGTCAAAAGCTTGACCGTATTCTGCACATCGGAAAAATCCACCATTTCTGATGGTGAATGAACGTAGCGAACCGGGATGGAAATAGCACCGGCCGGCACGCCAGCGCGCGCAACTTGAATGGCACGCGCATCCGTGCCCCCTATCAGAAGGACTTCACGTTGATAGGGAATTTTATTTTTCTCGGCGCTTTGAATCATCCATTGCACCACCCGCGGATCAGAGATCATGCCCACATCCTGGATCTTGATGCAGGGACCCTTTCCGAGCGCCATTTCCATTTTGAGCGAATTGGGTGTGTCTCCAGAAGGCGTGACGTCCAAGGCGATCCCGACATCGGGATCAACACCATAGGCAGAGGTGACCGCACCTCGTGTGCCAACTTCCTCCTGTGTCGTAAAGACGAAATATACATCATGCGGCGTGGATTTGAGGGCACGCAAGGCTTCAATCGCAACCAATACGCCCACCCGATCATCCATGGATTTTGCAACCAAACGATTCCAGAACTCGCTATACGTCCTGTCGAACGCGGCAATATCGCCTATCTTTACAGGACAATCTTTCGGATTGGTCGCGCCGACATCGATATAGACTTTATCAAGCGTTGGCAACTCGTTGACATTATCCAAGCGATCAAACCCGATCACTCCCCGTGTTCCGTTCAAGAAGCGAACGCGGCCACCAAGGACATATCTCCTGAACACGTCTCCGATGGGTGAAAAGCGGACAAATCCATTTTCGTCCACATGGCTGACGATCACACCGATCTCATCCATGTGCGCCGCGATCATGATCTTTCTCGTATCTTTCGTGACTCTGCCTGGGTGTTTGCGCGCGATGAGATTTCCAAGCGCATCTACCCTAATCTCATCTGCAAGTGATTCCACTTCGCGGCGTACGATCTCGCGAACCTTGTCTTCGTAACCTGATGGACCAAATGTTTCGGTGAGTGTTTGGAGAAGTTTTTTCACAAATGTTCCTCTTATACAAAACGTCCCGAAGGCAGCGCTGTGGCGCTATGGCGACATTTCTTTGAAAAATTTTGTTGAGCCGTTCAAACCCTTCGACACGCCCTATCGGGCAGTCAGGACATATCCTTCGGGACGGGACGTAACATCAATCAATTGTCAATGTCTGCCCATTTGTATAGCTCAGCTTGCCATCCCGAGTAAAAATGTGGACTTTGCTTCTCCCTTTAACAGCCCACTCACCACCAAGCTTGCCAATGAATGCAGTGTTTTCATCGATACCAATCATGCGCTCCCCTTTCTTGAGTTGACGCTGCAAACCAAAAACAATCGGCTTCCAAATCCCTGGGATGGCGTCAAAGTGTGGAACAATAAACGTGGCTGGCAAAATTCCAAACCCTTCCTGCGTTCCCGCCAGACGAAAGCTTGGCATACGCCTGGCGAGAATCATTGCACCGGCAGAGCAGCCCGCATAGATCGCTCCGCGTTCCCAGGCGCGTTGTGCTGAAGTCCAGGCGCGGCTGCCTTTCAGAGTTTGATATAAATAACCAGGATCACCCCCCGAAAAATAGATCAAGTCGGCACCTTCCAAGAAAGGATCCCAATGAGGGTCATTCGCGGAATCCTGATCGATGATCCGGGCTGCATTGACCTCCGCCCCCAACTCGCTGAAATGCTGAATCCCCATATTCGACCAGCGGTTCACGCTGCTCTCGCCTTCTTTGCCTGCAGCGGTTGGCAAGCAAACGACGCGCGGTTTCCGTCCGTTTACATTTAGGCTGTCAAGCAAATAACGATCTATATCTTTCATGACAGGCAAATATTCACCGGAACCAACCAGATTAATTAATCCATTCATAGGCCACCTATAGATAAAGTAGAGAAGTGCATAAGCAAATCGGTAAACAAGTAGGCAAGTACACAGGTAGACAGGTAAAGCGAAAGAGTCAGCGAGGCGCAATCAACCCTGGAGTGATGCGTCTCAACGCGGCATAAAGTAAATTGATTGTATTCCTCCAATCCTCCAGGCGCGAGATGCTGACCGGTGAATGGGTGTAACGATGATGCACAGAAACCGAAACAGTTGGTACGCCCGCTAGCAAACGCTGGATCGCGCCCGAATCCGTGCCGCCTCCACCGGGCTGGCGGAATTGATAAGGTATCCCTTGCGCTTCAGCCGTCTCCTGAAGAAAGCGGACTAGCCGAGGGTCGTGAAGCGTCGAGCCATCAGCAATGTAGACCGCGGGACCAAGCCCAAGCTTTGTGTTGTAGCTGATATTTTCGCCACCCTCGTACAGAGGGAGATCATTGGCAGGAGTCGAGTCCACAGCAATGGCTAGGTCCGGATTGAAATATTGCGCCGCGACTTTCGCTCCACGCAAGCCGATCTCCTCCTGGACAGAAAACGCCGCGCACAGATCAATGTTGAGTGGCGCCTGCTTGAACAGTTCGATCAGCGTCGCAACGCCAATACGATCATCGATGGACTTCGACAAAATAGAGGGTCCGACCCGGCGGAATTTGGTGGCGAACCCGGCCCAGTCACCCACTTTCACCTTGCCAGAGAGACCCACGTCGATTCGCAATGCGTCCAATGGGACTTTACGCGTTCGTTCGTCTCCATTCATCAAGTGAATGGGCTTTCCGCCAATAACAGCCGGCGTGCGCTCTTTGCCAACCAGCACCTGCTTCCCAACCAAATGACGGATGTCAATTCCACCCACGATCTCAAAGCGATAAAGTCCTTCGCCATCATCGGCAACGATCATAAAACCGACTTCGTCCATGTGTGCATCCAGCATGACGCGCGTCCGTTTTTCGCTGCGCGTGCGCCCACGCTTGGTTGCCAACACATTGCCCAGCGCGTCGACTTTGACTTCATCCGCATAGGGCTTCACTTCCTCGAGAACGATCTTACGAACTTCGCCCTCATCGCCGGAGATGGCGATGACATCGCAAAGTTTTTCAAGAAGTTTCAGTTGAGTATTCCCAAAGGTTGGCATAAATTCCTATACTAAAACCTGACAGGTCTTACTCTCAAGACAATCTTATACAATCCAGTGTGAAGACCTGTCAGGTTTGATTTACCCAAATGATCGTATCCACAAAATCTGTTTCCAAAGAAGAAATAAATTCTGCAAGTAAACGCCCAACCCGCTGAATGTCTTTCACAGCCACCATTTCAACAGGAGTATGCATATAGCGAAGTGGGTATTCCACCAAGGCGGTGGGAATCCCTTCGGCAGTGGTTTGCACCGCAAACGCATCTGTGCCGGAATGAGAAGGCGTGACATCCAAAAACCAGGGAATCTCGAGCCTTTCTGCCAGCTCTTTCAATTTCTCATGTAAAAAGGGGTGCATGTTCGGACCGATGCACAGACCCACTCCCTTTGCCAGAGAAAACGTCTGCCAGCCATTCGCGCCGGGACCTTTGGCAAACGCTCCATCCACCACAATCGCGATCTGCGGACGCAGCTCGAACGCAGAGCTGGAGGCACCCAATAAAGTAACTTCCTCCTGGACGGTTGCCACAGCCCACACATCCCAGACATGCGGTTTGTTTTGTAATTCCTCCAGACATACCGTCAGTGCCGCGACCGAAGCACGGTTATCGAGCGAATGACCCGAGATCACATCTCCAGCCAGTTCCAATGGCTCATTGGCGAACGAGACCAGGTCGCCAACACGGATCTTCTTCTCCACTTCGCGCGGCAGAAGTCCGATATCCACCAAAAGATAATTGATCGCGAGAACATTATCGCCAGCCGCATCAGGTAAGAAGCGTGCGGGCGGCATGACGATTACAGCTGGCAATTTCTCATCGCTGCCTGATGCGTGGACCGTGACTTCGGCACCCGGCAGCACGCGCACGTCGATCCCACCGACATTTGTGATATGAAGAAATCCATCCACAATTTTTGAGACGCGCATCCCGATGGCATCCATGTGTGCGGCGATCATCACAGAAGGGCGCGGTTCTTTACCTCTACCTTTTTTGAGTCCGTGCAACGAACCGACGCGGCTCATGCTTGTTTCATCAACAAGTGGACGCCACTTCTCTGCAATGAGATTGGCGACGGGCGTTTCATAACCCGAAAGACCTGAAACAGAGATCAGCGACTTCAGAAATGGAAGGATATCTACCATACTATGGCACGGAGGTTGTTGGGAAACCTGTAGGGCTCGGCGTTAACGTAATTGTTGGTGTGAATGTATTTGATGGGGCAATAGGAGTCCAGGAAGGCGTAAACGAAGGAGTAATCGATGGTGTCAAGGAGGATGTCAATGTCACCGAAGGCGTCCATGTAGCGGGTACGAATGGAGTCAATGTAATGGTGCTGGTTAAAGTATTGGTCGGCGTAAGAGTAAAGGTGGGTGTTACGGACGCGGTGGTTGTTACGATTGGTGGCGTTACGCTAAGAGTTGGAGAAGAAGGCGTGGCCGTCAATGTAAATGTTGGTGTGATTGTGGGGGTTAAGTCTGAGACCTTCGGCGCGAGCACGACAGCAATCCAGCCGATGCAATAACATGGGATCGTTGCAAGCGTGATCGCAAGTAATGCAAGTCGGCGGCGCGCGGTGGCGTCTGAGGCTTCAAACATAACGGTTTGATTATAATCCATCACAAATACAGAACAAATGTGCTTTAACGGTACAATCAGTCACTTATGATTCCCATTCACTTACGTATATCAGGATTTCTCTCCTATCACGATTCTGTCGAGCTTGATTTCACAAAAATCGATCTGGCATGCATTTCAGGACACAATGGCGCGGGCAAATCCTCCCTACTGGATGCGATCACATGGAGCCTGTTCGGAGAGGCGCGCGGCAAAAGCAGCGATGTCATTAACCTTCGTCAAGATGTAAAAGCCGCGGAAGTGGCGCTCACGTTCCAGCATGAGGACAATACCTATCGCGTGCAGCGCACCTTGCCTCGCAACAAAAACACCCTGCTTGAATTTCAAGTGCGCACGCAGACGGGCTGGAAACCCCTCACCGAAAAAACGACGCGCGAGACACAGGCGCGCATCGAACAAACTTTACATCTGGATTTCGAAACGTTTGTCAACGCCTCCTTCTTTTTGCAAGGCAAAGCCGATCAGTTCACACAGCAGAATGCCACGCGGCGCAAGGAAGTGCTGAGCAATATTCTTGGTCTTGAAATGTGGGAAGAATACAAAAATCGCACTGCTGAAAAAAGAAAATTTCTCGAGCGTGAAGTGGATGAAATCGAAGGCCGCATTCGTGAGATCGATGCTGAGTTGGCCGAAGAGGATTTACGCAAAGCCAGGCTCGCGGCACTCGAATCCAGCCTCACACAATTGACCGCCGCGCGGACGGCACACGAATCCATTTTGGAGAATATCAAGCGGAACGCGGCTTTGATCGATGAACAGCGGAAGATGACCGCTATGTTATCGGAAAGCCTCGACCGGGCGCGCGCCGCTCACGCGGGACTGGAAGACCGTCTCGCCGATAAACAAGCGGACCACGACTCGTACGCCGATCTCGTCAAGCGCGCCAAGGAAATTGAATCCGCCTACAAAGCCTGGCAAAAATCCCGCAAGGAAGTGGAAGAATGGGACAGCGTCGCTTCCCAATTCCGCGAATATGAAAAAGACCGCGCGCCCCTGCTTGAACAAATCGCCGTGGAGAAGGCAAAGTTGGAGGAAGAACAACGCTCGTTGTCAGTTGAAGAAGAAACGGTATATGCTCAACAATCCGTCATCGCTGAACTTCAAAGTGATATCGAAAAATCTGAAAACCTATTGAAAGATGCAGAAGCGAAAATTGCCAAGCGACTTGAATTGGAAGGCGAAAGAAACTCAGCGCGTGAACGCCAAGCTGAATTGAAGGCAGAAAACGAAGCGCTCAAAGCAGATATGAATGAACTCAAGGAACGCATTGACTCGCTCAAAGCTGCGGAGGGAGTGACTTGTCCGTTATGCGGACAGGAATTAAGCGCAGAACATCGAGAGAACACTCTTTTACAGTTGGAGAGCGAAGGCAAGCAAAAAGGTGATCGCTTCCGGGCGAATCAAGCAGAATCAGCAGAACTCGCTAAACAAATCATGGATTACGAATCACAAATTTCAAAACTCATATCTGCTGAAAATGAGCGCGTACAGTACGCCAGTCAAATTTCCCAACTTGCTGAGCGTTTGCAAAACTTGCAAACATCAGCGAAAGAGTGGCAGTCTTCCGGCAAAAAACGCTTGAAAGAAGTGGAAAAGCTTTTGGAAACTGGCAAGTATGCGATGGATGAACAAAAGCAACTGACCAAGCTGGATAAAGAGTTGGAAAAACTGGGCTATGATGTCTCCGCACATGCCAACGCCCGAGAAAGAGAAATTGAACTTCGGGCTGTCGAGGAAGAACACGTGAATTTGAAGTCTGCCAAAGAGGTCAGCAAGCAAATCGAAAGTGAAATCACAAATCTAAAGTCTGAGATTAGGAACCGCGAATCCGAAATCCAAGCCTTGGAAGCTGATTACAAAACTGCCAGATCAAACCTGGAAGCCGCCCAGGCAGGCGCGCCCGATCTTGATGAGGCCGAACGAGAATTGTTTCGCCTACGAGAAGCGGAAAATAAAACTCGCAGCGAATTGGGCGGCGCGCAACAAAGAGTGGAAGTCCTGGATACTCAACGCGCCCGCAAGGCCGCCTTTGAAAAAGAATGTGACGAAGTCCAAAAGCAGATCGGGCGTTACCGAACGCTGGAACGTGCTTTTGGTAAGGACGGTGTGCCTGCGCTGTTGATCGAACAGGCATTGCCTCAGATCGAAGACAAGGCCAATGAGTTGCTGGACCGTTTGTCTGATGGGCAAATGTCGATTCGCTTTGCCACGCAAACGGAATATAAAGACAAAAAGCGTGATGATTTGAGAGAAACGCTCGAGATTCAAATTAGTGACTCAGCAGGTATCCGTAACTACGAGATGTATTCGGGTGGAGAAGCTTTCCGCGTCAACTTTGCAATTCGGCTTGCGCTCTCCAAAATCCTTGCGCAGCGCAAAGGGGCGCGCCTGCAAACATTAATCATCGACGAAGGTTTCGGCTCACAGGATACACAGGGGCGACAGCGATTGATCGAAGCCATCAATCTGGTGAAAAATGATTTTGCCAAAATCCTCGTGATCACCCATCTGGATGAACTCAAGGATGCTTTTCCCACACGAATTGAAGTTGAAAAGACCGATCGCGGCTCCACGCTTCAGGTAATATAGAAACTTCGCGCTGAGTGCTGCGCAAACAAAGCGCGGTAGCAAGCAGCCATTTTCTAATATGGAGATTGCTTCGCCCACTCGCCGTTTGAGGCTCGGGGCGCGCAATGACGGATACGCTTAATAAGAACTTATGATTTATTTTTACATCTCCACCGCAATTTTCATTGGTGGGCTATTCATCGTTTACTGGTTGCATAATCAATATCATCTTGATATCGTCGTCATGCCAACACCACCCCCAGCGAATGCACCTCTTATCTCTGTCTGCATTCCTGCCCGTAATGAGGAAAGAAATATTCGCGCCTGTGTAGAGGCTATCCTTGGGCAGGATTATCCCAACTTCAATGTCATTGTTCTGGAAGATCGCTCAACGGATGCGACAGGTGAGATTCTTGGCAGCCTTGCTGCTCAAAATGACAAACTGAAAGTCATCAATGGCTCAGATTTGCCAAAAGGCTGGGCAGGCAAACCTTATGCCTTATTCCAAGCCTCCGCTTCGGCACATGGCGAGTGGTTTTGCTTCGTCGATGCGGATACCTTTCTGTCGTCCACCACTCTTTCCTCCTGTTATGCAAAAGCCATTGAGACTCATGCGGATATGTTCACGATCATGACATTTCAAATCATGGGATCATTTTGGGAAAAGGTGGTGATGCCCCTCGTGATGACCGCGCTTTCCGTTGGGTTTTCGCCGCGTAAGGTCAATGACCCAAACAGCAAGGATGCGATTGCGAACGGACAGTTCATCCTGATCAAGCGCTCAGTCTACGACGCCATTGGCGGGCATAAAAGTGTCAAGGATCAGATCGTGGAAGACAAAGCTATCGCTGAGCAAGTCAAATGGAATGGGTACAGGTTGATCGTTGCCAATGGATATTCGGTAGCAAAAACACGCATGTACACGTCCCTGCCTGAGATGTGGGAAGGCTTGACAAAGAATATCTATCTTGGCTTGAGTGACCGACCCTCCTTGATGCTCCTCGGTGCGTTTGGGGCATTTATCTTATTGGTTGCCGCCTCGTTTTACCTCTTTGGCCACTGTTTGGAGTCTATTGGTATTTACACGATGGGGGCTGGTTTGCATTAGCAGTCAT
>DASWEH010000191.1:0-9761 GCA_036394895.1 Anaerolineales bacterium | reverse complement strand
TTGATCGAACAAGCCTTTGATTTTGACAAGCAGGCACAGACGACCAGTGTGGTCAAAGAGCAAGGTTAACAGAATTATGTCATTCTGAGAGAGTGGCGCCTCAGCGCCACAACCGAAGAATCCCGCTGCTACGCGGCGAGACCCTTCGCTACGCTCAGGGAGGCATATTCTCTAAAACTACGATTTTGGTATTTCTCATGATTTATCATGGTCAAGGAGTAAGGTTACTATGGCAATCGAAATAACAGTTCCGGAATTAGGAGAGTCGGTCCTCGAAGCCACGGTCTCTCGCTGGCTCAAGAAGGAAGGTGACTTTGTCAACGCCGGGGATGTCCTGCTCGAATTGGAAACGGATAAGGTCAATCTGGAGGTGGGCGCAAAGGGAAGTGGAATTTTGCAAAAGATCCAAGTTCCTGAGGGCGCGGATGTGAAAGTTGGGAATGTCTTGGGGATTATTGAGGAGAAAGCGGAGGAACCGAAAGCAGGCGCACAGCAAGCCGAAGGGATAGAGCAAAAGGAAGTAGGGAAAAAGCCCGAACCGGTTTCTCCTGTTTCTATGGAAACAAAACAGGCTGAGGCGCAAGCTGAAAAAGAAGAAGCGCCATCGCGAACGGACGGGCAAGGAATGGAGCGCCAAGCTGCGCCGCAAGTTAGCCCGATAGCGGCGCGTTTGGCGCGCGACAAGAACGTGGATATCAGCAAAATCCCTGGCACAGGGAATGAGGGTCGTGTGACCAAAGCCGATGTAGAGATGTATCTTCAAAGGCAGGATACAACACAAGTAAGCGAGAAACCAGCGCCAGCGCAAACCCAGCCTCAACCCTCTGCAAGCCTCGCTCCCTCTGAAAGTGTCACATCTGCGGGTCGTCGGGAAGAACGGACGCGCATGTCGCGACGGCGTCGTACCATTGCCCAACGACTATTAGAGGCTTCCCAAACTACCGCCATGCTGACGACATTCAACGAGATCGACATGAGTGCCATAATGGATATACGCAAACGGCATAATGAAGAGTTTCAGAAGCGGTACGCGATCAAGTTAGGCTTCATGTCGTTCTTTGTCAAAGCTTCGATCAGTGCGCTCAAGGCATTTCCCCAAGTCAATGCGGAGCTGGATGGCGAGGAACTTGTCTTCAAACATTATTATGACATCGGTATGGCAGTCGGCTCCTCAGAGGGATTGGTCGTGCCGGTGATCCGTGACGCGGATCGTTTATCGTTTGCAGAAATCGAGCAGCTCATCAAGGATTTTGTTGCAAAAACGGAACAAGGCAAGTTATCTGTCGAGGATTTGCGCGGTGGAACGTTTACCGTTACCAACGGTGGTGTGTTTGGATCTTTGTTGAGCACTCCAATCCTCAATCCCCCACAAGTTGGCATTTTGGGTTTACACAAGATCGAAGAACGACCCATCGCGCTCAATGGACAGATTGTCATCCGGCCGATGATGTATGTGGCGCTAAGTTACGACCATCGCGTTGTAGATGGACGCGAGGCAGTCCAATTTCTTGTTCACATCAAACAAGTGCTGGAAGACCCTGCCTGGATGCTGGTGGGAGGATAAATCTATTCGCGTCGAGCGATGATGATTCTTATTGCTTGGAGGGATCAGCAGGCTAACCACTGAGGCACTGAGTTTATTATTTTCTCAGTGCCTCAGTGACTCCGTGGTACAAAAAGGGTTTTCGAGTGCGCACCGCTGTTCAGGGGCGCGAGGTTACTTCTATTGATTCAGTCGAAACCTTGTCCCGCGTCCAATTCGTCAGCCCGCCGGCTAGGATCACTTCGATCATACGGGGAAATAAGTTATGAGTCACCGTAAAATCGAGCTTCTTTCGCGGGACACTTAACACCAGTGTGTGATTATCAACACTTGCAGCCAACTGCTCGCGAACATTCTCCATGATAATCACATCCTCCAGTTCCAGGCGATCATACAAAGATGGATCGTTGAATATCAATGGCAAGATTCCGAAATTGACCAGATTCATACGGTGGATGCGAGCGAAGCTTTTTGCAATCACCATGCGCAAGCCCAAATATCTTGGCGCCAGAGCTGCATGTTCCCGGCTGGAGCCCTGACCATAGTTTTCACCACCGACAATCGCATGAGGACCGGGGGGCATGCGCTCCAAAGCACGTTTAGCATAAGTCGGATCAATGACTTCAAACACGAACTCACTGATCTTCGGAATATTACTGCGATACGGCAGCACGCGCGCACCCGCCGGCATAATTTCATCCGTGGAAATATTATCGCCCACCTTCAATAGAATTGGCATTTCCAGGCGTTCAGGCAACAAGTCCAAGGGCGGCAGCCTTTGAATGTTGGGACCTTTGACAAGCTCAACTCGATGCGCCTCTTCTTCTGGCAAAGGTGGGATCAACATTTCTCTATTCAAAATATGTTTCTTTCGAATTTTTAGCCTTGGATAAGGAATTCCCAGGTCGCGCGGATCGGTGATCACACCCGTCAATGCAGAAGCGGTTGCCGTTTCAGGACTGCACAAGTACACCTGATCGTCTATGGTGCCCGACCGACCAGGGAAGTTGCGCGGCACCGTCCGCAGGCTGACCTTTCCACTGGCAGGCGCCTGCCCCATCCCGATGCATCCATTACAGCCCGCTTGATGCAAGCGCGCCCCGGCATGGACAAGATTACCCATCTCTCCTACCTCGATCAATTCCTCGAGCAATTGACGCGAGGTCGGGTTGATGTCAAAGGAGACGCCATTCGCCACGCGGCGTCCTTTCACCATTTGCGCGGCAATGGCAAAATCACGATAACCTGGGTTCGCAGAGGAACCAACATAGGCCTGATAGATCGGCATCCCCGCCACTTCACGGACTGGGACGACGGCATCTGGACTGCTGGGTTTTGCGATCAAAGGTTCGAGCGTGGAAAGATCGATTTCATCGTAACGATCATATTGCGCATCCGGGTCTGGGAGCAGTTCGATCCAATCCTCAGCGCGGTTCTGCTCCCGCAAAAATTGGCGCACCACTTCATCTGACGGAAAAACCGTGGAGGTCGCGCCAAGTTCGGCTCCCATGTTGGCGATCACATGGCGATCCATCGCAGATAATTCTTTTAAGCCAGGACCGTAATACTCAATGATATGTCCAAGCCCACCCTTCACCGTATGACGGCGGAGCAACTCCAGAATCACATCTTTGGCACTGACCCAGTCCGGAAGTTTGCCCGTCAGATTCACTCCCCATATGTTTGGCATGGTGAGATAAAAAGGATGTCCGGCAATTGCCATGGCAACGTCCAATCCGCCCGCGCCGATCGCCAACATTCCCAGTGAACCCGCGGCTGGCGTGTGGCTGTCGGAGCCGAGCAGCGTCTTGCCGGGCTTGCCAAAGTTCTGCATATGGACAGGATGGCTGACTCCATTCCCCGGGCGGCTGAACCAGATGCCGAAACGTTCGCAGGCGCTTTGCAGGAAAAGATGATCGTCGGCATTCTTAAAATCGGTCTGGATCAGATTATGGTCCACGTATTGAACGGAGACCTCTGTCCTGGCCCGCTTCAAGTCCATGGCTTCCAATTCCAGCATGACCAGAGTCCCGGTGGCATCCTGAGTCAGAGTCTGATCGATGCGAATCCCGATCATCTCTCCAGGAATCATTTCTCCTTCGAGGAGATGGCTTTTGATTAATTTCTGAGAAACATAAAGAGACATGGGCTTTGATTAGATCCGTTGTAATTTCGATATTCAGCCCATCCCGCAAAAGATTGGAAACCGGGCATCCCTTATCCGCTTCCATCACCAGTTTATTAAAGGTGGCTTCATCGATGTCGGGCACCTCACAGCGCACATGAAGTTGCATATCGGTAATCGCGAATCCCGCATCCTTCGACGCCACCCTACAGGTTGCAGTCGTCTCCGTTTGCACCGGGGTGAAACCATTTTTCTCTAATGTACTCGCAAGAGCCATGCTGAAACAGGCGGCATGCGCCGCCGCGATCAATTCTTCCGGGTTCGATCCTTCTTTCTCGCCAAAGCGGGTTTCGAAACTATAGGGCAGTTCAAAGAGCGTTCGGCTCTCCGTGCTAATCAATCCGTTGCCATTTTTTAGGTCGCCTGTCCAAAGCGCACCTGCTTTCCGATTGAATTCTGTCATTTGTAAATCCTTTCTTATATCTATCCTGTCATTGCGAGCGTTCTCTGCGAAGCAATCCCCTCCTTCAAGAAGATTGCTCACCTGCACTGCACCACAGTCGAAGCGCAATTGCTAAATGTCCTTCGACTTTGCTTCGCTCCGCTCAGGACGAAACGTTTCAATTATTTCATGAATAGATCTCGCATTTCACTTAAACGAGATCGTGTTAACCAGGGCTGTCTTCTTTTCATCGATCGTCTTGAGCAGCGAGTCATAAGGCTTTGCAAAATTCTCCACACCCTCATCAAGCAATTCCTGGGTCACATCGTCGAGATTAATTCCTAATTCTGGCAGGCTGTTTAACTGTTCTCGAGCTTCATCCAATCCTTGTTCCAGCGTCAAGGCAATATTTCCATGATCTAAGAAAGCCTCCAGCGTTTTCGGTGGAATGGTGTTCACCGTATTTCGACCAATCAGATTCTCCACATACATGACATCCGGATAATTCGGGTTTTTTGTACCCGTACTACCGTATAAGACCCGCTGTGCACGTGCGCCTTTTTCTGCCAGCCTTTGCCAACGATCGCTTTGAAAATACTCTTTATAGTGCTGATAAGCCATTTTGGCATTTGCGATCCCGATCTGCCCCTTGAGAGCTTCTGCTTTCGGAGTGACGAATGCCTCCAGCATCTTGTCCACTTTGGTATCCAACCTGCTTACAAAGATGGATGCCACCGAGGCGATTTGTTTCAGGTTATATACATTTTCGGCGCGCTTCTCCATCGCCGCGATATAAGCTTCGGCAATCGCATCATATTGTGCCAGAGAAAACATCAAGGTGACATTGATGTTCACTCCTTCCTCGATCAGTTCTTGAAACGCCGTGACACCCTCCGTCGTTGCCGGGACCTTGATCATCACATTGGGACGATCCACCAGGGCAAACAGGCGGGCTGCTTCATGGATGGTTGCCTGCCTATCGGGCGCCAGGTGGGGGTTCACTTCCAGACTGAAGAACCCATCTGCCCCATCGGTCTCATCAAATACAGGACGCAGCACATCGGCTGCTATGCGGGCATCTTCGACAGTCAATTCTTCATAAATCTCCTGCGCTGATTTTTCCTGTAACGCCAAGCTTTGAATCTGCTCATCATAATCGTGGCTATCCGCGATTGCCTCCTCAAACAGGGAAGGGTTGGAGGTAACACCCCGCAAACCTTTATCAATATAGGCCTGCAAGCCGCCAGAGGTGATCAAAGAGCGCTGGATGTAGTCCAGCCAAACGGATTGCCCGGCATCAGCCAAGGTATGTAATTTCGTATGGGTCATCATTTGCTCTCCTGTGAATTCTTACAAAGTGCCGCATATTTTTATAGACTTCATTTATTTTAGGACGCAATTCCATATGAAAAGTTTACTTACGCATGTTATGCGTGAGACACGCGGCAATTCAAGGCAACCGTACCATAGCATGAAATTTATCTGTCTACTATGCATCCATGTACATTGCGGAGATATAAATTTGGATACATTTGAAACATGAGGCCTGAGAATATATCTTCATATATATCCTTTCCCTGTTCCTTTATCTATGGAGTTTTTTGCGCTCCGATGCTACTCTTACAAAAGAAAAATATCAGAAGGACCCACAAGAAGAGAGATTATGTCTATAAAACGTGTCATCCTGGCAAACCACTCACGTCTACTCTTGGAAGTGTTTCATCGCGTCATTGACAAGGCAGAACAGCTTGAAGTGGTGCAGGATCTTATTAACAACGAGGAGCTGCCTTTTGCGATCCAACGATTTTGTCCCGAGTGGGTGATCGTTTCTTTACCCATCTCAGCCCCTGTATTGGATTGGATCAGCGCCTTCATACAGAATGATCCATCCGTACGATTTATTTTTCTTTCTCCTGACAATCGCAGTATTACAATGAAATGGCAGATAGCTTCTGAGGAGGACCTCTCGAATTTATCCCTAAAGGAATTTATTTATCTCCTCCAAAAAGATCTGCAACATATCTAACAAGCTATGGAGATCACTTGAATCATGAACCCAAAGGAGTTCTACAAGAACATCAATCAATTCAGCGGAAATCGCTTTAGTATTTTGGAGAACGCCATTAAATCATTTACCGAAAAGCAAGCGGCCCAGGCATCCGCAGGGCTGGCTTACTATTCCATTTTTTCGATCTTTCCCTTGTTGCTGGTATTTATCGCTGCGGGCAGTTACTTTATCGATACCAATCAGGTTTTCAATGTTGTGACTCAATTCATTCAGCAAGCCCTTCCGATCTCACGGCAGGTCATCAATGAAAATCTGCAGGAAATATTGCAAACACGTGGAACCGCGGGGATCATCAGTATATTGACTCTGCTATGGTCCGCTTCGGGAATGTTCACCAACCTTGCTTACAACATCAACCTGGCATGGTCGCGGGCCGCGCGCCGCAATTTCCTGCAAAACCGCTTGGTAGGCTTATGGATGATCGTAGGGCTGATTGGTTTGATTGTTCTTTCACTGGCATTAAGTTGGATCACGCAAAGACTTCCCCATATGGACATTGCCCACGCTTCCCCCACTAGCCTGCTCCTACTGAGGCTCCTCTCAGCCTTCGGTTCCTGGTTGATGATTTTTCTGGTCTTTTTCACACTCTATCATTGGATTCCCACAATGCGCGTGAAATGGAACTCTACCTTATGGGGTGCTTTACTTGCCTCCCTGGCATGGAAAACCGTTACGACGGGCTTTACGTGGTATCTCAATAGCCGCTTCGGACGCTATCAGTTGATCTATGGATCATTGGGCGCGATCGTTGCATTTTTGTTCTTGATTTATATCATTTCGTTGATCACACTTTTTGGTGCACATCTAAGTGCAGCCATCGAAGGCTGGGAAAGAGAGAAAGTCAATGCGGTAGCTACCTAACTTTTGCAGAGTACCGCTTACCTAACCCGTGATTTGTTTGAAAAGTTTCACGAATTATGAGGCGAGCGGTAAAAAGGAGAACTACAGATGGATATTCTGAATCCAACTGATTTAAAAACTTTAAGAGCACAGCAAGGGAAGTGGTGCATCTCTATATACATGCCTACCCATCGCGTCGGGCGGGAACAACAACAGGATCCAGTAAGGCTCAAGAATTTACTGGCTGAGGCAGAGGCAAAGCTTTTAGCAAATGGCTTACGCAGGCCCAAGGTCCAGAAATTGATGCAACCAGCTGAAGAACTTTTATGGGACAAGGATTTCTGGCAGCATCAAGGTGATGGTCTGGCAATATTTTTATCAAACGACTCTTTTGCAAAGTATCGCCTGCCTGTCAGTTTTGAAGAGTTGCTTCTCATTAATAAAAGCTTTCATACGAAACCTTTGTATCCCCTGCTCAATCGAGTAGGTAAGTTTTATCTCCTGTTCGTCAGCTTGAACAAGATTCGCTTGTTCCAGGGAACCGCGGATGCGATCAGTGAGATCAGGCTCAAGTTTCCTACTAGCATGGACCAGGCTTTGTGGACAGATGATCCCCAGCGATACTTAAATTTGCATTCAGGTTCTACGAGTACAAGTGAGGCAAAGGGTGGAGCTGCAATTTTCCACGGTCACGATCCTGCGGATGACGAGAAAAAAAACATCCTGCGTTTTTTTCAATCCGTCAACCAGGGACTTAATGACTTACTGGAAGATAAAAACCTTCCAATGATTCTGGCAGGGGTGGATTATATTTTGCCAATTTATCGTGAAGCCTGCACGTATGATAACATCCTGGAAGATAGCTTGCTTGGCAATCCTGACAAAGAAAGCTTGAGAAACTTACATGAACAGGCCTGTAAAATTGCCAAGCCCATTTTCGAAGAAAGCCAGAAAAAAGCATTTGAAAAATTCGAACAGTTGCACGGGCAACAGAGTATCCTGGCAACCAGTGACTTAAAAGTGGCGGTGAAAGCTGCAAAATTTGGGCAGGTGGAAACCATGTTTGTTCCGATCAATGAACAAAAGTGGGGACGTTACGACGCTGAAAACAATAACGTCATATATGACTCTGAACCTGGGCCGGAAAGCGAAGATCTTTTTGATCTCGCGGCTGCGGAAACGGTTTTGAATTCAGGACAGGTTTTTGCGGTTCCAGGTGAGCAACTCCCAAATGATGGTGATCTGGCGGCAATTCTGCGCTTTCCTATCGAAACTTAACATAAATTTGTATCCAAATTTGTATCCTCTTACTGGTTGACGATACATAGTCTTTTCTCATTCCTCATGCTATCGTAAGGATAACCAACTGGCATCAAGGCGACCTGGTGGCTTTGAGCGGCCAAGCGTTATGAGATGGGCAAGGATAAATTCCTTCCCACAGAAAATCAAGGAAGGAAGAGATTTATGAGCGGATTCCGTTTGGGGAAGTTTTTTGGGATCAACGTTCACATTGATTGGAGTTGGCTACTGATCTTTACACTTGTGACATGGAGTTTGGCATCCACATTCAGACAAGTTCATCCGGAATGGACTGGCTTCAATCAACTCGCGCTGGCATTAATCGCGGCATTGCTTTTCTTTTTATCCGTATTAGCCCATGAGATTGCTCATTCTTTGGTTGCGAATGCGCGCGCTCATCCAGTCCGCAGCATTACGATGTTCTTGTTCGGGGGGGTGTCCAACATCCAAAAGGAACCGACCACACCCTGGAATGAATTCATCATTACGATTGTAGGACCATTAACCAGCTTGATCCTGGGTGGTCTCTTTCTATTATTGGGAACTGGCGGTGCCATTTTAAGGAATGCGCCGATATCGGATCTCTTGGGGACCTTATCACGGCTCGAACCGCTTAACACGATCTTTATCTGGCTGGGATCCGTCAATATCTTGTTGGGTTTTTTCAACCTGATTCCTGGCTTCCCATTGGATGGTGGCAGAGTCCTGCGTTCCATTTTGTGGGGGCTTACACACGACCTGATTAAGGCAACTCGTTGGGCATCCCTGGTTGGACAGTTTGTCGCCTGGGTGCTCATCGTATCAGGCATATCCATGATCTTCGGGACAACCATTCCCTTCCTTGGCAGCGGCGTTTTTAACGGAATGTGGATCGTATTTATGGGTTGGTTCCTGCAAAACGCGGCTTCGCAAAGTTATCGCAGGCTCTTGATCCAGGACATTTTGGAGGATGTGCCCGTCAAACGAATGATGTTAACAGATGTACCCGCGATCCCTGGCAACATGACGGCCGAAACTCTGGTCAACTATCACATTGTTGGATCAGACAATCGCGAATTTATCGTTTCTGAGAATGAAGAACTAGTTGGTTTGGTTACCATTGATGATATTCGTGAACTGCCGCCGGAAGCACGCCATGACACTCCAGTTCGAGAGATTATGACGCCCTCCAAAAAACTTGAAGTCGTTGCTCCAGAAGCAAATGTGTCTGAAGCGTTTGACCGGTTACAAAATCAGGAGATTCATCAATTACTCGTGATGCATGGAAATAAGATTGTTGGCCTATTGCGTCGAAAAGACGTCGTGCGCTGGCTGGAATTGCAGTCGCACGCCGTCTAGAAAATATTATTCCAAGTAACATAAATTGGTCAACGGTAGTAACGACTTCAGTCGTTGGTAACAGCGACTAAAGTCGCCACTACGAAGTTAGACCATTATGGTTACC
>DASWEH010000190.1:0-4313 GCA_036394895.1 Anaerolineales bacterium | reverse complement strand
TTTCTTCCATCAAGGCATACCAGTTCTCTGGCGCGTGGGCTTGTTGTTCCTCAGGGGTTTGCGGTCCTTTCGATTCGTCCGCATACATCAGCAGCATGTATTTCATTTTTGTTCTCCTGTTTGATAAATTATAGGTTGTTTGCTTTTCTATAATGTTCTATTGACATTTGGAGGTTATAGAGAGGCGTCAATGATAAGGCTTCGAAAAGATGAGCAAAACGAAATCAATTCATGACAACTCTAGTTTAAGGGTCGGATTCCGCGGGCAGAATGGACAAGTTTCGGAATGTTGGTGATACCAGTCCAACTAAACCAACAAGAATACAAGCGATCGCCGAAAACGCAATGACGCTGGTTGAAGGTACAAAACTCAGCAGTATGCCGCCAATCGCCAAACCAAGAGGTGATCCACCTATGAGCAGAGTTGAACGCGCCCCAAATACCCTGCCGAGTTGTGCCTTAGGAACATTGCGTTGTAATAAGGTTGTCTCCATCGGCGTATAAGGTCCCCACATCAAACCGCCCAGCAAGAGAAGGCCACAGGCCAACCAAAGATGATTGGTAAAAGCCATCGGCAACAGACTGGCGCCCCAGAGGAATGCAATCAGCGGTAAGGCAACACCTAAGCGCAGACGCTGGCTGAGCGTTGTACTGCTCAGTGTTCCAATCAGCGCGCCGACCGCTAAAGCCGACCAAAGGAGTCCGTAGGCTCGCGCGTCCGTTTGAAGGATCGCGTCACTATAAACTGGCATGGCCGCCTCCAAAGGACCGTAAGAGAAAAAGAAAACTAGGCTTAGCAGAGTGGTGTATCTTACTACCTTCATATCCCAAAGCTGACGTAACCCCA
Source organism: Anaerolineales bacterium (assembly GCA_036394895.1). Classification (GTDB taxonomy): domain Bacteria; phylum Chloroflexota; class Anaerolineae; order Anaerolineales; family Villigracilaceae; genus Defluviilinea. The sequence goes on along the minus strand of DASWEH010000190.1, from coordinate 3,466 downwards.
GACGTTCGGAAAGTGGAGCTTGCATGGAAGGCTTGCCCCGTTCAACATTAGGCATGGTGGCGGCAACCAATGCCATCACAGCAAAAGTCGCCGCGTCAATGAGCAATACAGATGGGCCGCCAAAAGAAGCGACAAGAAGCCCAGCCACCGCCGGCCCGACGACCAGGGAAAGGTTCAGGCTGAATGACCACAACATGTTGGCGGCATCCAAATCTTTATCCTCTACAAGATCAGGCAGGACGCTGCGCGACCCAACTTCCGTGGCGGGGACCAACAGGCCGGCCAAAAACGTCAGTAGGAAAAGCAACCATAGCTCCAGCAGGCCGAACCAATGCAGGATCGGAATCGTACCGATGATGAGAGTGCGCAGGCCATTATCGATCGTGATAATGGCCCGCGGTTGGAAGCGGTCGATCAGGGAGCCGATGGCCATACTCGTAAGGATGGCGGGAAGTTGTAGGGAGAGTAGGATACCCGCTGTTGCAGTGCCTGAATCTGTGACTTGCAAGACGAACCAAGGGAGCGCGATCATCGTGAAGGCATCGCCGAATAACGAGATGGATCTGCCAACCCAAAGGCGGCCAAATGCCGGATGGCGGTAGAGCAAGCTAAAAACTTGCCAGGGTTTATTTTTCATGCATCTTCTTCACGTTCTGTACGATGCCACCACTCGCGAAAGACCTTGCACTTGCCCCGCTCATCAAAGCTGGCCAAAAGCACGCCATCCAAGGAGACTTGATTCCCAGATGGAACGCGGACGAATTTCGCCTGCCACCGTGCAATGGCGGAGTCCTCACTCACAGCCAAGACTTGAGCTGAGAACTGCACATCCTTCTGGGATTGCCCCGCCCCCTCACTCCAATATCTGCGGATGGCCTCATGCCCATTCATTGGCTTGTCAGACGGTGTTTCGTAGTAATTTGCATCATCTGTGAAGAGCCGAATCACACTCTCGGCATCACCGCATTCCCAGACCTGACCATACTTATCGAGCCAGTCTTCGAAGTCGCTTGAAGTTATTGCAGACATTGGACACTCCTGTCGGAAATTTGAGAGTTGCCTAACGGTGTTGACAGACCTAAAAAGAGCCTTTGCCTATGATGAGGCAGGACATCGACAACTATGCTTCGAGATGGCTTCTGAAATCCATGCCTTGTGAATCGCTATCAATGATCATCGAAGCAATCGTGATATGTCGGGGACGTGTAATTGCATAAACCACTGCCTCCACAATATCACGATTTGTGGCCGCCTCCCCTTTCGTTCGCGATGACACGGCGTCCCACTCCGCGTCCAGGGGTGAAATGTCCTTCAACACGGGGGGATGGATACAAATCGAGCGGATGGGGGTTCCCCACAACATCTGCCGCAGGCCATCAGCCATAGCCGTCTGTCCATGCTTGGCCGCGTAGAAAGGAACTCCAACATCATGCAAGCTGGCATTGGGCAGCCCGCTAAAAGAACCAATCATGACAATATCTGGACGCTTCGACTCTTGCAGCGCCGGAAGCAAAGCCTGCGTGAGAAGAAAAGTGCCGGTCACGGCTGAGCCGACGACTCCCATAACTTCGGAAGCGCTGTATGGAACCTGGCGATACTCAAGCCACATCGCTCCATTGTTGATAAGAACGTCGATGATCGGGAAGCTGAGAGTAATTTCTCTTGCGGCGGCTTCAACACTGGCAACATCCGCCAGATCCATCATAACCCTTTTAGGATCGCGCCCCGTTCTAGCTTCGATATGACCGGCCACGACATCCAGCGCTTCGAGAGAACGTCCGGAGAGAATAACGTTGCAGCCCAAATCCGACAGCGTCAGCCCTAAGGCTGCACCCAGCCCCCGCCCGGCTCCGGTCACGACCACATTGATGTCCTTCAGGCTATTCATCATCAGTTGTTCTTCCATGTAAACCTTTCCGATTTGACGCCTTTGCTACGCAATCAATAAGCCTGCCCAACTTGTGATTGTTGGAGGTCGTTGTCAGTGTTGCTATAAGATAGCCTACGTTGGCAGCTCAAAAATCTCAACGGCGTATTCACCTGTACCCAGAGTTAGGAAGGGGTGGTCTTTCACTAAGCTTATCACATCGTCCACATTCTCGGCCTGAACAATGCTATAGCCATTTAAGGTTGAATCGCTTGGGGACTTACTGGTCGATCCATTGCTATGCAGAACAAGTCCATTTTTCATTCCCGATCCCCTGTCAACCAATTGATCTCCAAGTTTGCTAAACCAGGCCGGCTATCCCTCGTGTGATGCTCCTGGTGGGGTTGCTGGCCCCTTATAGAACAACATAAACTTCTTCACTGTGTTTCTCCTTTCATTTCATTCATGAAGTTAGCTGAACTTGCGTTTAAACAACATCCCGGTGAGCGGTACTGATACAACAATAATACCGACGCACCACGCAACCGTGATCCAGGCATGGTTCCCAATGGGATGGTTAAGCAGCAGTCCGCGAATAGCGTCGATGGCCTGGGTTAGCGGCTGGTTGTTGGCAAATCCTTGCAGCCAGCCTGGCATGGTATGCACAGGGACGAAGGTGCTGCTGAGAAAAAAGAAAGGCCAAAACAACCCGGTCATTTGCTCAGCGCCTTCGACGCTTTTTGCTAGAAGCCCAAGTATCGCTAACAGCCATGAGAAGGCATATGACACAAGCAAGAGCAAACCCATGGCCGCCAACCAGGCGCCGAAATCAGCCTGCGGCCGGAAACCGAACAGCAGTCCGACGAGCACACTTGAAGCCACGCTCACGAGGCAACGAACAGCAACAGACAAGATGGTGCCGCCCAGGATGGCCGATTTCTCCATTGGCAACGAACGAAACCGGTCAATCATTCCACCAGCCGTGTCATTGGCTATGCTCACTGAAGTAACGGTAGAGGCGCGGATTGCATGCATAACTAAAATGCCGGGTAGTAGAAAATTGATATAGTTTGCTTCGCCAGTGGTAACCGCGCCGCCAATCACAGTTGTGAAGAGGACGGTTAGCAAAATTGGCTGCAGGATAAGCCCGGTGATGAGTTGATCCGGTGTTTGTTGAATTTGTATCACGCTTCGTTTAAATAACTCCCAGGTATCTCTGAGCACCCAGTATACGCGGGGGCGTTGTTGGGCTTGAGGGATGGATGAATCAAATTGCATCGTGTTGGTTCCTTTCTTTGACAAGCGATTTGCTCGAAGAGGCCTTCGTGCCAACGAGCTGCAGGAACGCTTCTTCGAGCGTCGGGCGTTGAATCGTGTAGTCCTTTACCGCCACTCCTGCGCTAATAAGTTGCTGTAAGATCGCAGCCACTTCCTTTAATCCACCCTCACCTTCGGAAATCGCGAAACTCAACGCTCCTTTTTGGATCTCGCTCGGCAGCGCTTTCGCTCGAAGCATTGGGATCTTTGTAATATCAGCCGGATCAGTGAGTTTAATATCCAGTCGCTCGCCGCCAAGTTTGTTTTTAAGTTTCGCTGGCG
>DASWEH010000189.1:0-17236 GCA_036394895.1 Anaerolineales bacterium | reverse complement strand
CTCGTCCAGCGGATTAGACATTCGCCTGATATTTCGCGCTGCAAAGATGGATATTCCAATAATGAAAACAACAAATAATGCAGCAACAGGCAGGAGCCAGCTTAGTAAGTTGCCTGAGTACCCCCCTCTATTGAGAGTGCTGATAATCGTACCAATGACAATTCCAAAAATGATCAAGCCGAAAAAATTAAAGGCAAAGAAAATACAGCCCATCCTGCGAAAGAATGGGTTGCGCCGCATATAGCCCCAACGCTTCGGCGGCCATTCTTCATTTTCAGGCCACCACGGCGGGCGATGACGATGGGAAAAGCGAGGGTGAGGTCTCATAAAAGGGAATCTTCGTCCTGAGCGGAGCGAGTGCTTGCCGAGCGCAGACGAAGGGCGAATTCCTTGCAAAGCACGCTTCGACTACAGTCGCTGCGCTCCTTCCGCTCAACGCGAGAGAGTCTATTTATCCGCAAACTTATATCCAACACCATAGACGGTCAAAATATGTTGCGGTTCACTGGTCTTGATTTCGATTTTGCGGCGAATATTCTTGATATGCGCGTCGATTGCGCGTTCGTAGGATTCAAATGCCACACCGTGGATCGCATCCAGCAGCTGAGCGCGGGTGAAGACACGTCCAGGTTGGCGCGCCAGAGTCGCAAGCAGTTCAAATTCGGTCGGCGTCAGTTCTTCGATTTCGCGGTTCTCGGCTGTGACCCGCATGCGCGGCACATCAAGAGTCAAATCCATCACGCGGATCATTTCCGCGTTTGCCGATAGAGCATTTTCGATCCGACGAAAGACCACGCGGACGCGCGCCACCAATTCCTTTGGGCTAAATGGCTTGGTCATGTAATCATCTGCGCCAAGCTCGAGTCCGATCAATTTATCTGATTCATCCGAGCGTGCCGTCAGCATGATGATCGGAGCGTTGGAGCTTTTGCGAAACTCGCGGGTAAAGTCCAGCCCATCGAGCTGAGGTAAGCCGAGGTCCAGAACGACCATATCGGGCTTTTCCGTCTTGGCAAGTGATAAAGCTTTCTTCCCATCATACGCGACCAGAACACCAAATCCCGCCCGCTCCAGATAATCGCGCACGAGCTGGGTGATCTTGGGTTCATCATCTACAACTAGAATGTTCTTCATCGTCATGTCAAGTTTACCGCTTGTTTCATAAATAAGTTAACTTTTAACACGAATTTGTAGATTGATACACATAGTTCAAGTTAAGAAAATTATGCGGCACTTTGTAATCGCAAAATGGAATAATTCGTGAACTGATTTACTTTGTGCCAATCCCACTCACAGTAGGGACTGGTTTTATCTGCCTTGTCTCCAAACGGACTTGTTTGAAACCTACCTGTTTGAGTTGAAATACTAACTTCTCGCCAACACTTTGTACTTCCTCTTCGGTCTTTGCCCACATAGGCTGAATGGTGATCACAACCCGTCCACCAGATTTGAGTACGCGCCTTATTTCCTGCAAGCCCTCAATTGGGTTTGACCAAAACTGCATGGAATTAACAGCAAAGACTTTATTGAATTTGTTATCTTCAAAAGGCAACGGCGACTCGGATCCTTGCCGCAGAAGAACACGACCTGAACGAATTGCCATAGAGTTACGTTTGCTGGCTTGCTCCACCATCACATCTGATAAATCTATTCCAGCGACAAAGCCGTTTGGTGTTAACTTCGCTACTTCCTGAATCGCCTGCCCAGAACCAAATCCAATTTCGAGAACTTGGTCGCTGGGTTGGATATCGAGCATGGAAATCGTCCAGGCATTGCGCTTGCGATTCTTCAACGCTAAGATCATCCCGACAAAACGACCAGCCCACCCCTCAGGGTGAGCAAATTGTGAATTGAATCTTTTTATCACCAGAATCTCTCCTCAAATCTGGATGTCGCTGTAATGGCGACATCCAGATTCCCACGATGTGTTCTTAGCTTGTCTTTTCAGAGGTTTCTGAAGACTCTGTGTCAGAGCTTTGACCATGCGCACGCTTGTGCCACTCCTCGAACATCGGGGGAACTCCACCTTCACCCCATCCGTGTCGCCACGGACCGCGATGTCCCCAGCCCCAGCGCGGACCCCAGAAGAGGAAGCGGAACGCCAGGAATATGAGGAGGAACCCAAGCAAAGGACCAAAGCAACCAAAGCCATATCCAAATCCGAATGGACGATGGAAAGGCATACCATATCCGTAATAAGGATAAGGTAACGGCGAGGTCTCACCCGAGGGCGCTTGGATAGTAACGGGTGACCCTTGCGCAACGCCTGCCTGGAAGGCAAAGAATGCGACACCCGCCACCGCGGCAATCAACACCAAAGCCGCTACGATACGTAAACCGATTCTTCCGTTCATGTTTAACTCCTTTTATTTGAACTTATGCTCGGAGTATAGGAGTCGGTTGTGAATTGATTGTGAAGAGAGAAGGGAGAAGCGCAGTTGCGATTTTCCATGTGAAAGCATACAATTCTCTCAAGACCTTACGGAGAGATAGATCACAGAATCAAATCATCTTTATCGTTGGAGTGAATATGAATATTCGATATGGAACAACCGAGGATGCAAAAATGTTATCTGAGTTGGGAGCAAGGACGTTTTACGAAACGTTCGCGAAAGATAACACGCCAGAAAATATGGACGCTCACTTAAAAAGATCATTTTCGCCGGAAATCCAATTCAATGAACTTTCTCAGCCCGACATTATTTTCCTCATTGCCGAATCTGAAAATGTTCCTATTGGCTATGCCCAGCTAATCCTGAATAGTAGGGATGAAGCAATCCAAGGAACCAAACCGCTGGAGATCAGAAGGATTTATGCCTCGCAAGAACACCTAGGCGAGGGAGTCGGGAAAGAGCTCATGCAGGCGACGATCAACGAAGCCAGGCAGCGAGGCTGTGATGGTGTCTGGCTGGGCGTCTGGGAGAAAAATCAAAGAGCCATTGATTTTTACAAGAAGTGGGGTTTTCGCGAAGTAGGCACTCATGTCTTTTCTGTGGGGAACGATCCGCAAAACGATTTTGTGATGAAGCTGGAATTGAGCTAATTGTTCAATCAACAGTCATTGCCACACACCTGCCCTGGTACGGCTTAAGCCGCACGGTGCCAGGGGAGCACACAGCGAACTCTGAGTTTTTCTTCTCTTTTCTCAAATGCTCAGTGATCTCAGTGGCTAATAATTTAAACGAACTTTTGTGACCTTCCTAACAGATTTCGACATTGACATCGTAGAATGTATGTTCTACAATCCGAAGAGAATTTTGGAGCGGCATGTGAGGCAACGTGAATCTCATCAGATTAAGACAGGCAGAAGAAGCGTTTCTCCACCGCTATCCCGGAGGATTCGACAACCCTGAGATCATCGCCATACGGACGAAGAAACATAATGTTGATAAAATGATCGCATTTGCTCAGGAAAGTTTTGCCAAGAGAAACTTCAAACTCCCCGATCAGATCATCCAAAATATGATCAAGGTCGTTAGCCGTTCATCCGTCATTTCTGTGTTCGAAAAACCAAGATTCAGAGATTTTGCAGAGACCCTTTCTTCTAAAGACAGGGAGTTGCTCACCAGCGGTCTGGAAGAATTACTACATGGAAAAGAGCAAATCGGATTTGAAACAATTTTGGAAATGCTGAAAAGCAGTAAATTGGCGAAATGGTCGCTCATGACGGTTTGCCAAACCTATTTTCATCCGCAAAGGGCTGTTCTTGTCAAGCCAACCACGGTCAAGGGTATCATTGAATATTTCGAGTTGAAAAACCTGCAATATAAATCAACCCCTACATGGGCTTTTTATGATGCCTACCGGTCCACTATCTATGAAATGAAATCGAAAGTGGATCAATCCCTTTCACCATCCAACGTGGCATTTTCATGGTTTCTTTTGTTGAGCTTTCATGGCAAAGTATTCTAAAGAAGGTGAGTAAAAGTTTTTCAGGTCAGAATAATACATCAACCAAGTTGAAAGGAAAACCCATGATCGCAAAAACGGAAATGTCGATCCGCAGACCTGTGGCGGAAGTGTTTGAAGCGTTCATCGATCCTGCTATCACAACCAAATTCTGGTTCACGAAAAGCAGCGGCAGGCTGGAAACTGGCAAGCAAATCCGCTGGGATTGGGAAATGTACAACTCGGGGACAGATGTCAATGTAAAAGCCATTGAGCCGAACAAGCGGATACTCGTGGAAGGGATGGCTTTTGGAGCGCCGACAACCATAGAGTGGACTTTTACGGCCGGACCAGACAACACTACCTTTGTAAGTATCACCAACAGCGGGTTTCAGGGCACTGACGAAGAAATCGCGGAACAAGCCATCGGCTCGACCGAAGGATTCACCTTCGCGCTCGCAGGGCTGAAGGCGCTCCTTGAGCACAACATCAATTTAAACATCATCGCTGATCGTTTTCCCAGTGGATAGAGAAACGATGATGAACATGAAAGATCATATCCTCACGGCCTTGAGAGAACAATTCGAGGGCTGGGAAGAATTGCTCGCGAGCCTAAATGAAGAGCAGATTACGGCACCGCATTTTGATTTCGATTGGTCCATCAAAGATATCATCGCTCATTTGTGGGCGTGGCAGCAGATCTCCATTGCGCGGATGGAAGGTGGTGTACACGATCAGGAACCTGAGCTCCCAAAGTGGATTGTGGAATCTATAGAGAATTGGGAAGAGGATTCAGATCGAGTGAATGCTTTGACTTTTGAAAGAAACCACAAAAAGCTGTGGTCAGAAATTCATCAGAATTGGAGAGAAGGGTTTTTGCGATTCCTGGAATTAGGAAGTGAGATTCCTGAAAGAGACCTGTTGGATGGAGATAGATACCCCTGGCTCGGAGGTTATAGTCTCGCCTTCATCCTCGTAGCTTCGTATGACCATCATCAAGAGCATCTTGAAAAATTACTTGACTGGCTGCGCCAACATGGGAATTGATCGAAAGCGAGGAATACATCAGGCACCACAAGATGTGTAGTAGTCTATAGGGAAAGAAGGGGAAAAGAGGACGAAGAAAATGGCTAAGCGGGGTGCAATAGGAGCTTTAGTTAGATGTAAAGTAACTGCAAGCTTAAAAGAGGAATTATTCACATTAGATTACGTCCTGTATTATGTAGACTGAAATCATCGTCATTACAAAAACTCACACAACACATCTCAAAGGAGCAAACATGCAACACACTACAACGCAACCAAAAATAACTGTAATAGCCCAAACTCATCAATCTGTATTCAACAAATCCATTTTTGTTATTGCCCTCGCAAGTTTGGGTGGCATCACTATCCTAGCAGGAATCGTAAGTTTGATTTCAGCAATCATCTTATTATCAAACACATCCACGCCAAGCCTCGCCAGCACTATATTGACTGACGCAGTGCTTGACATCATCATAGGAACGTTGATCATTGCCAGCTCGAGAGCATTTGTCCAAGGCAAGATTCTGGCAATTTGGCTCTTTAGTGGCAGCCTCCTTTTAGACAGTCTGTACAGTCTTATAAGGGGATACGAATTGCACTATATTTTTATGGGGCTTGGAGTCCTGCTTATCTGGCAAATGCTCAAATTCAAGAAGGAATGGGCAACCTCGTAATTTTCAAGCAGCGCGACAGTATAGAGCCGAAGTATGAATAAGTAGGTCACGCTCATGGCAAAGCGTGACCTACTTATTCATTACCCGAACAACCTTCCCAACCCCTTTCCCCCCGACTTCTGAATCATCTTCATCATCTTCTGCGTTTCGCGGTATTGCTTGATCAGGCGGTTCACATCCTGCACTTCCATGCCAGCGCCAGCCGCGATGCGCCGTCTACGTGAGGCGTTCAAAATGTCAGGGTCGCGGCGTTCTTTGCGTGTCATTGAATTGATGATGGCTTCGGATTGCTTGAAGGTTTTTTCAACATCTTTCGGATCAACCTGACGCGCAGCTTGCCCTAACTGCCCGGGCAACATGTCCATGATCTGGGCAAGCGGTCCCATCTTTTTCATTTGTGTCATTTGGTCGAGCCAGTCTTCGAGGGTAAAGTGTCCCTGCATCATGCGTTCAGCGGTCTTTTGGGCGGCCTGCTGGTCAAAGGCGGCTTCGGCTTTTTCGATCAAGCCGATCATATCGCCCATGCCCAGAATACGCGATGACAGTCGAGCCGGGTCATACACTTCGAGCGCATCGAGTTTCTCGCCGGTACCGATAAACTTGATTGGCACTCCGGTCACTGAACGGATCGAGATGGCCGCGCCGCCGCGCGAATCGCCATCCATCTTGGTCATCATCAAACCTGTGATCGACACATTATCGCGAAAGCCTTGGGCGATATTCAACGCCTCCTGACCGATCATAGAATCGACCACGAGCAGCGTTTCTACAGGTGGGACCTTCGCCACGATAGATTTTAGCTCGTTCATCAGTTCCGCATCCAACTGAGACCGACCGGCCGTATCCACAATCATGATGCCGAATCCACCCTTTTCGGCTTTGTCGAACGCGCGCTTCACCAGTTCAGGTGGCTTGAGATTCAAGTCTGCCTCGACAGGCACATCGACCCGCTCACCGAGTTGCTGCAACTGGGTCACCGCCGCGGGACGATATGGGTCACCTGCTACGAGCATTACCCTCTCCCCTTTTGAGCGAAGCATGCGCGCCAATTTCCCGGCGCCCGTCGTTTTGCCGGAGCCTTGCAAGCCAACCATCATGATCACATGCGGTTTTGAACCACGAAGATTTAACGGCGCGGGTTCACCAAGCGTTTGGATCAATTCATCGTTAACGATCTTAATGATCTGCTGACCTGGGTTCAATGCCTTTGATACTTCTGAACCAATAGCACGTTCACGCACACGGGCGATAAAGGATTTGACAACGCTAAAGTGCACATCCGCTTCCAGGAGTGCAAGGCGCACTTCGCGCATCGCTACATCTACGTCAGCTTCGGTTAACTTTCCACGCCGGCGGAGTTGATCAAAGACTTGATTGAGTCGATTCGTGAGGTTTTCAAACATAAATGGTGTGTCCTTGAGTTGGGCAGCATACTGTATGGACTGTCCGAAAAAATCCTGAAGCAAGCTTCTGGACTCCACAGTCAAAGTTTCAGAGTAGGCAAAGATTGTAGTGTGGAAGCAGATTGAGGTCAAGAGAGACATGCGGGGCCTGGTCTTCGTTTCACTCCATTCAGCGCGAGGCGTTGCTTGACAATCCTTTTATCACCAAGTAAAATCACGGACGCTTAACAAAAAACATCTGGCCGAGATAGCTCAGTTGGTAGAGCACGCGACTGAAAATCGCGGTGTCCACAGTTCGATTCTGTGTCTCGGCACTCTCGGTCAGTAACATAGACCAGAATTGCGGGCGTAGTACAGTGGTAGTACGTCTCCTTGCCAAGGAGAAGGTCGTGGGTTCGAATCCCATCGCCCGCTCAGTAGTTTAAGAAATGGCGTCGTGGCCAAGTGGTAAGGCAAGGGTCTGCAAAACCCTCACTCAGGGGTTCGAATCCCCTCGACGCCTCTAGCAATCAACGATTTCAGATTGACCATTGACGCCGCGCGGCGTCTTTTTTTGCTTAACAGTTTTATTATTCCATTGTCATTAAAGGACAACTACCTTTGTTATATAATGTTTTGCACTTGGTCTTAAAAAATTGTAATTCCTGTTTGTAAGAGTTTATCGTTCAATGAAAATCCTGTATGTTGAAGATGAAATTGCCCACGTAATACTAACCGAGAGAGTTCTTGAAGAGAATTTCCCGGATGAGTTTAAGCTAACTCATGCGGAAACGATCACAGAAGCCGTAAAGCTTCTTGATACAGACTCAGAGTTCGATTTGATCTTAAGCGATTTGCGCCTCCCAGATGGGACAGGCTTAGATCTGTTGAAAAGAGTCCGTGAGCGGAAATTAGCTGTCCCTATGGTTCTTGTCACGGCGCAGGGTGATCAAGAGGTGGCAGTCGCGGCGCTTAAAGCGGGCGCTGCGGATTATCTGGTGAAGCAAACTGATTATTTACATCGCTTGCCAATTGTCATCAGCAATGCCATTGCACAGAATCGTTATCTACGTGAACAGCAAGCTTTGTATCAGGCGGAAGTTAAGTATCAATCGCTTGTTGAGCAAATTTCAGCAGTGGTGTTTTTAGACAAGGCAGACGAAGAGCAAACGACGCTGTACATGAGCCCGCGCATCGAGGAACTGACAGGTTATACTCTCGACGAATGGGAAACAGACAAGGATTTGTGGAGAAAATCCATCCATCCGGATGACCGTGAACGGATTGCTCAACAGGATAAAAGAAGCACCGATATTGGTTCTCGTTTTCTTGAAGAGTATCGATTTATCAGGCGGGATGGAAAGATTATTTGGATAAAGGAAGATACGAGTCTTATTCGGGATGCCAACGGAAACCCGCTTTATTGGCAAGGTCTCTTGCTGGATATCACCAAGGAAAAAGAGGATGAAGCTTCTTTGCAGCGTCAATTGGAGGAACTTACCGTTCTGCATTCCACATCCCTCGCGGCATCCAATGCTCTTCAAGTTGACCAATTGATCGAGCAGATTACAAACATCATCGGGAATACACTTTATCCTGATAACTTTGGAATCCTTTTGTTCGACTGGGTCACGAAGACTCTCAAGCCCCACCCTTCTTATCGAGGTACAAGCAAGGAAAACCTTTCCCGGTCAATCCCTGTGACGCGAGGCATTACAGGGAAAGTTGCCAGTACGGCAAAACCAATTCGCCGAGGAGATGTTACAAAAGATTCAGCATATTTGGAAGTAACAGATGACATTCAATCTGAACTATGCGTTCCTATTATTTCGCGCCATCAAGTCATTGGGGTTATTAACACGGAAAGCAAAATACCAAACGCCTATTCCGAGAGGGATGAACGTCTTCTCATTACCATTGCGCATACCCTCGCGACTGCCTCGGATAAATTAAGATCTTTTGACGAGGCGCGGCGGCGTGCCACAGAGGTGGAGGCGCTCTATCAAGCTTCGCGCTCTCTTGCCTTAAGCCTCGAGCCTGAGATCATTGCCAAGAATTTGATCAGCACCATGGATGAAATGCTGGGCTATGAATTCGCGTCTGTGCATTTGATAGAAGAGCAGACTCAACTTTTAGTCCCATTAGCCATCAGCCCAAAAGCACGGGATATCGAAAATTATGACAAGAGCCAAGAAATCCTTGTCAATGACAATGTTCAACTTGGCAGAGGGATTATCGGTTGGGTAGCACAGCACGGTCAGCCGGTTCTCACAGGGAATGTCACAAAAGATGAGCGTTATTTGGGGATATTTAAAGACATTCAGTCTGAACTCTGTGTGCCTTTGGTGGCGCGAGGCAAAGTCATTGGAACTCTCAATATCGAATCCAAAGAGCCGGATGCCTATACTGACCGAGATGAAAATATATTAATGGCGCTTGCAAACTCTGCGGCAATTGCGTTTGAAAATGCCCGTCTCTACAAATCTGAATTAGCCCGCCGAGAGCAAGCTGAAACCTTGCGCATGGCAACTGCATCTCTCTCCACGGCGCTGGATATTAATGTGCTTTACGAGGCTATTTTTGACTCGATCGCAAAATTAGTTCCTTACGATAGTGCCTCCATAGAAATAATCAATCAGGATTGTTTGGAAATCGTAGCAATACGCAGTCATCCAGAAGGTTCTCAGCATATCGGCATAAAATACTTGTGGGATGCCAGTCAATGGGGCGAGTGGAATGACCTTTGGCAAGATCAACACAAACCAATGATCCTGCCAGATGTTCGATTGGAGCCCATGTTCGTAAAACGGAAGGGCAGTGAATACATCCGCAGCTGGATGGGCGTGCCTATTGTGGTTGGGGAGAAAGTATTCGGACTGATTAATTTGGATCACCGAGCGCCAAATTTCTATACAGAAGAACAGGCAGCTGTAGTCCAAACTTTTGCTAACCAAGCGGGAATTGCTATTGAGAAGGCACAGCTATATCAGGATGCTCTACGAGCAGCAGAGCGACGGGCTGTACTCCACCGTATCAGTCAGGATGTTGTCCGCTTTAGCCAGAACTCCGAACAAATCTATGCTGCGATCTACGAGGCCGCCGGGAAGTTGATGCCTTGTGACGTATTTATTATCACGCTCAGAGATGAAGAAAAAGGCACCAACGTCTCTGTTTATACGATTGAAGCAGGAAAGCGTCTTGAACCACAAAGTGTACCGGGTCGTAAAGGACTTACAGGCACTGTGATCAATGAGGGAAAAAGTATCATTTTGAGAACCGATGCAGAAATCCGACAAAGGGCAGTAGTGCACTTCGGTTCACCCAGGCAAGTCCAATCCGTTATTGCTGTTCCCATGCGAATCAGTGGTCGGGTGATTGGCATGATTTCGGCTCAAAGTTATGAGGCCTATTCCTATGAGATTGAGGAGCAAGCATTGCTTGAAATGCTTGCTACACATGCAGCCACAGCAATCGAGAACAACCGCCTCTTCGAATCTGAACTGATTCGACGTCGGGAAGCAGAAACCTTACGGCAAGCCGCTTCAGTTATATCATCTACGCTTGACTCAAATCATGTGGTGAAAGAAATCCTGATCGCACTTAAACAGGTAATTTCTTACGATAACGCCAGTGTTTTCTTCCATGAAGGGGATCAATTACGGGTGGCAATGGCGCATGGAGCTCCACGTGCTGAAGAACTGACGAACTTGACTTTCCCGGCCGAAGAGGAATTATTTCAGCAGATCCAGGAGACAGGCCGCCCAATCCTATTGCAGGACGCGCAAAAAGATCCACGATTCAAAAGTTGGGGTAACACTTCCAACGTTCACGGTTGGATGGCAATCCCTCTGGTCACCAGAGGCAAGGTCATTGGGTGTATTACTTTGGATAGCTATCGACCTGGAGTCTATAACGAAGCAATCGTCGAAACAGCTATGGCTTTTGCAAACCAGGCTGCCGCCGGGATCGAAAATGCCCGTCTCTTCGAGGAACAAAGTCGGCGCTCCAGGATTATCGAGGCGCTGTCAGATATTGCAAACGACATTGCCACGACGCGTGAACTTGTCCCTGCCCTGGATCAAATTGCCCAGCGTGCCCTTGACTTGCTCAATGCAAATCACGTTGCCATTTATCTTCTTCAGGAGGATAACGCTACTCTCAAAACTGTTACTGCACGAGGAATATATCGGAATGAATTATTATCCCATATCCGTAAAGTGGGCGAAGGAATTACTGGAAATGTTTTCCTCAACGGTAAACCAGAAATCGTCAATAACACCAGTGAAGATCCGCGCAGGGTTAGCGTACCTGGCACACCCGAGAAAGAAAGGAAGCTCGATAGCCTGATGTCTTCCCCACTGATTTTGCGTGGGAAAACGATTGGCGTTATTAACGCCTGGAGAATGAAGGAGAATGGCTTATTCAACGAGTCCGAATTGAACTTTCTGGTTGGAATCGCACATCAGGTATCGATCTGCATTGAATCCAGCAGATTGTTTGAGGAAACAAATCGTCAGGCCCAGGAAGCTGCTGCAATTGCAGAAGTTGGTCGCGATATTTCCGCTACTCTCCAACTGGATACCGTGCTGGAAAGAATTGCATCGTATGCAATTAATTTACTACATGCGGAAACAAGTGCAGTTTATTTGGCAGACACATCCACCTCAACCTTGCACGCCATAGCAGCTCTGGGTGTTGAGTCAGAAGAAATCAAGAACGACCCACTTCGTATTGGAACTGGGATTCTTGGAAATATTGCCCAACAAAATGTTGGAGAAATCGTCAACGATACGGCAAATGATCCACGAGCGATTATTATAAAAGGGACCGAAAAAGATCCGCTGGAGCACATCATGGGCGTGCCTATTCTGATGAAAGATAAGCACACGGGTATGCTTGCCGTCTGGCGCTCAGGAACCAATACGGAATTTGCTACCAGGGAATTGGAATTTTTAACTAGCCTCGCACGGCAGGCAGCGGTCGCGATTGAGAACGCACGTCTCTACAATGAAACACAGCGTCGCTTGAAAGAGTTGGAAATTATTAACCGGGTTTCCACATCCCTACGCACAACCCAATCCCTTGAAGAAATGCTTCCCATCCTACTCAACGAAACACTCCAATTAAGCAGCACACCGCATGGTTCCATCTGGCTGTATGACCATAATAGCGATAAACTCATACAACGGGTGGCGAGTGGTTCCGAAACCAAGCTTAAACATAAATCAATGAGTCCGATGGATGGCATTATTGGTTCTACCTTTAGAAGCGGAAAAGTATATAGATCGGCTGACCTGAAAAATGATGCAATGCTCTTTGAAGGCAACCGGGAAAGCATGATGCCCGGGCTCGGCGCGATTTGTATTCCCATCCAATCCACCGCCGGACCTGTAGGCGTTTTGGCAGTCGTACTGGAAAAAGAGCAACAGATCACTGAGGACATCAATCTTCTAACGATATTGGCGGAGATCGCTGGCAACTCAATCCATCGTGCCCAACTGTATGATCAAAGCCAAAAACAGGTCCGGAAGTTGACTTCATTACGCGATATTGACTCTGCCATCGCATCCTCCTTCGATCTGCGCCTGACTCTCAATATCTTGATGGATCAAACCCTCAGCCACCTCAATGTGGATGCTGTGAGTATTGGGCTTTATCATCCGGATCTACAAATTATCACGTATCTGCCAGGTGTTGGATTTAATATCCCATCCCCCACCCGTCCGCAAATGCGAATGGGCGAAGGATTGGCTGGCCAGGTCATTGTCAGGCAGCAAACCTGCCATATCACAAATCTTCAAAATGCACCCGAAGCGATCAATGAACTGCTCATTAAGCGTGAAGGGTTTGTGACCTATATTGGTATCCCCCTCATTGTAAAAGGGCAAATAAAAGGTGTGTTTGAAGTATTTCATCGTTCGCCTCTTTCGCCCACGCCGGATTGGATGGATTTTTTGCGCACGCTGGCAGGTCAGGCTGCGATCGCTATAGACAGCTCACAGTTATTTGAAAACCTGCAACGCTCCAACCAGGAACTAATCCAGGCATATGACACCACGCTGGAAGGTTGGGCACGCGCCTTGGAACTGCGGGATAGAGAAACAGAAGGACACACGCGACGTGTCACTGAGTTAACTATGCGTCTGGCAAGATATATGGGAGTCGCTGATCACGAAATGGTGAATATTTATCGCGGCGTGTTACTTCATGACATTGGTAAAATGGGCGTCCCGGATGATATTTTGAAAAAGAAAGGGAAGCTTATCCCAGAAGAGTGGGTTGAAATGCGTCAGCATCCAACCTACGCATACAAACTTCTATCGCCGATCTCGTTTTTGCGAGGTGCTATGGACATTCCCTACTGCCACCATGAACACTGGGATGGAAATGGGTATCCGCGTGGACTGAAAGGCGAACAGATTCCGCTAGGCGCGCGCATCTTCTCGGTGATCGATAATTGGGACGCGCTGCTGTCTGATCGTCCTTACCGGAAGGCTTGGCCGCGTGAAAAAGTTAAATCATATGTGAAGGAATGTGCTGGTACGATCCTCGATCCAAGGATAGTAAAGATTTTCCTCACCATGATCGAAGAGGAAGAAAATCAAACGGGATAGCCTCTGCTATCCCGTTTGTTGAATTACCTGACCCTCAAAAATTTCCGTTTGCCAACCTGCAGCACACCCGGATGAGGAAAAGCTACATCCCCTCGTTCCATGGTTTCGCCATCTAAGCGCACACCCTTTTGATCAAATAGGCGCCGCGCCTCACTCTTGCTGGCTGCCATCTTTGCAGCAAGGATCACCTCCAACACAGTTTCAGCAGAATGCAGCTCATATTCGGGCATCTCATCAGGCATTTCCTTTTGCTGGAACGTTTTTATAAAGGCATCCTGCGCTTTTTGCGCTTCAGCATTGCTGTAAAAGATGCTCGTAATCTCAAAGGAAAGTTTCATCTTTGCATCCCGCGGATGCAATTTACCTGACTCCACTTCCTTCTCCATAGCCTCAATCTCATGCGGACTCCAACGCGTGACAAGCCTCATATACTTGCCCATCGCAAAATCAGGGATAGACATAAGCTTGCCATACATATCTTCCGCGCCGGTGTTAATTGGGACAATGTTGCCTGTTGATTTGGACATGCGTTGGACACCATCGGTGCCGGGCAAGATACCCATAGTAACCCCAACCAGCGGTTTTTGTCCCAGCGCTTCCTGCAATTTGCGTCCTGCAACGATAATGTTGAACAATTGCTCTGTACCGCCAACTTGAACATCGGTCTGCATGGCTACTGCATCATAGCCTTGCATCAACGCGTAGAATGTTTCGTGCAAAAAGATGGGCTCGCCCGCCGCGAAGCGTTTGGCGAAATTCTCGCGGACTAAAAATTGTTGCACTGTGAAATTCTGTCCTAGACGAATCAAATCAACCAGTGACAATTTACTCAACCATTCACCGTTGTAACGAATCTTTGTCTTCTCGCGATCAAGTACACGGAAAGCCTGTTCGGCATAGGTTCGTGAATTTGTGGTAACTTGTTCCTCGGTTAGGATGGGACGTGCTTTGTTCTTATCCGAAGGATCACCCACCAGCGCTGTGTAGCTTCCGATCAAAAATGTCACGTCATGTCCCAAATCCTGAAATTGGCGCAGCTTGCGCATGGGAATTGTATGTCCCAAATGAAGATCAACATGGGTGGGATCAAATCCGCAGTACACACACAGAGGTCTGCCTTCTTTTTGAGCGTCGAGTAATCGCTGGCGTAACTCACTGGTCATTGCCTTCTTTAATTCTTCATCGCCATATTCCGTGCCCTGCATGAGCAATTCAACTTGTTCTTCGATGTTCATAGGAACCTCCATATGGAATCCATCAGCTTGCTGATAGGATGGAGCTTGCTCCATCACTCCAAAAATTGACAAACAAAAACGCGCCCGCGATGGTGGGCGCGTTTGATACACACCACCGCAAATTTATGTGGGGGTGTAATAATAGAATTTGACAGCCAACTTTGAATCAGACATAAGCCGATTATACACGCGAAGCGGTCCTGTGGACAACATCACTGACCAAGATTGAAGGTGAACGACCACGGACCATTGACCGTGTAAAATTCGGGACTATAAACGATTTGCTCCGCCTCTTGCTGAGACATGGTGTCTGGTTTGCTTACAATTTGCATCGTCTGCGAATTATTTACATCCATACAACCGAGTGTAATAGCAATCCCGCGTTCGCTTAAAGCCTGCTGAATCTTGGGCATGTAAATCGTGCAATAATCTTCGGCACGCGGAGTTGAGCCCATTGCATCAATCGTGACAACCGTATTAGAAAGATCAGCATCGGGCGGAACATTGAGAAAGAAAAGGGTATCGCAGCGCTGACCAGATTGACCCTGGGTCGGCTCCTGCAAGCTCAGCATAGTCGAGCCAAAATCTGTAATGGATCCGCCGGGATATTGTAGACTCGCGGTTGAAACCGTCCAATCAGAAGCATCCAGCAAAGTAAAGCACACATCCACATTCACTTGTTTACCATCCCGCCAGGCACGGTCCGCGCGGACCTCGATGCCACTCGAGGTCTGCTTCAATGTTTGTGGCGCCGATTCCATTGTAGGATAAGAGGGATCAATGTAGGCTGTGGGACCGGCCTGAATCGGTTGAGGAGCAACAGAAGGAGCGCAGGCTGCCAGAAGTAAGCAAGCAAAAATCAATATACGTTTCATAGTATTTTTCGGCGGTGAAAGCCCATCGAGCATAAACCGCCATCTCCTTTCTTTAGAACATTTGTTCGAATTATACCGCAGTCATAACTTGTGCAGGAGACTGCTTAAGGAATTTCTGATCTGGATTTCGGCTACGTACCAGCTTACCAGGTGTTCTTCAGGCAAGCAAATCTTTCATCGCATGTTCCAAATTTCCGAACTGAAATTCGAACCCTGATTCTATCAAACGTTTGGGCTGTGAATAGCGTCCTTCAGTTAAGAGAACACTCATTTCGCCCAATACCATTCTTAGTAGAAATTTGGGAACATGGAACCAGTAAGGACGATGTAAGATCTTGCAGATCACTCGCATAAATTCTGCATTGGAGGTGGGTTCGGGCGAGATTAAATTGAATGGACCACGCGCGTTCTCATCTTCCAGCAAAAAGCGCATCGCATTGGCTTGATCTGCAACGTGGATCCATGGCATGGCTTGTTTGCCATCGCCAAACGTTCCACCAAAGAAGAGACGTGGGGCAAGTGCCATAAGTGGAAATAATCCGCCGCGCTGCCCAAGGACAACAGCATTTCTGGCGATCACGCGCCGTACACCAAGTTCCTCGACGGGTTTGGTCGCATCTTCCCATTTGACGGTGAGTTGCGCGAGAAAATCACTCCCTGGCGGAGTGGACTCATCTGCGATCCCTTCCCCTCGTAAGCCATAACGATTGATGCCAGACGTTTGAAGGAAAAGGCGCGGGTGGCGCGCGGCATTCTGTATAGCGGAGACAAGCGCAAGTCCGGGAATGACACGTGAGTCGAGAAACCGTTGTTTCTGACGTTTTGTCCAGGGCCAATGCTCCAATCCAAACCCCGTTAAGTGGACCACCGCATCCATTTCGTTGATACGATGTCCCCATCCATTTGGCGTCTTTCCATCCCATTGGATTTCACGCGCATCCTTCGCAGGATGGCGTGTCAATATAAAAACATCATGATTGGCTTTGATCAGGGATTTTTTGAGGGCAGTACCGAGAAAGCCTGATCCGCCGGCAATCAATACTCTCATTGCTCTCCTACAAGTTAGCCTGGCTGGGCTGGATGAAGTAATCCAGCCCAGTGGATGACAATTTCATGACATGACCAAAGGCTTATTCTACGAAATCAAAAAATCGGCAGTATAATCGTGCCTGTTGTGGAGAGAGCATGCACGAACCTGTATTAGTGCTGAATGCTAATTTTGAGCCGATCAATATTTGTACCACGCGACGGGCGGTGGGGCTGCTGCTGGCGGGCAAAGCAGGTATGGTCGTGAACGGACGCGGGCACATCCGGACGGTGAAACAATTGCTGCCGCGTCCTTCCGTGATTCGACTGGAGAACCAGGTGCATCGACCGCGTCCACACGTCAAGTTAACACGCCGCGAGGTGTTTCGCCGCGACAATTATACCTGCCAGTATTGCGGAAAACGTGACGGCGGCATGACTGTTGACCATGTGATCCCTCGTCACCTGGGTGGTGAACATATTTGGACGAATGTTGTGGCAGCCTGCCCTCCCTGT
>DASWEH010000188.1:0-2823 GCA_036394895.1 Anaerolineales bacterium | reverse complement strand
GTTGGGATAATTCGGCGCGAAATGGACAAATGAACAGGCATATGAGATCAACTTACGATTGGGGTCAAGGTTGTGCAGCTTGAAGTAATCATCCTTCGATAACTGCCACTCTTTTCTGAAGTAACCATCATACGATGGAATGCCGCCGATATGCACGCGCGTAGGATCCCAATCGGAGCCGTAGACTAACTCGTCCTTTTGAAGTCCTGACCAACAGGTGGCGTAATCCATCGATGCGCCGCGGATGGCATAGCTTGACGGGTTATCCCAGCCGACGATGGCAGCCATGGTCGGCACGTTGTGCAGAGTCGCTTCTCGGAGCAGGTAACGGTCCAGCCGCCAGCCTGCCGTCGAAGCAATAACGAGATCGGGCTTGTGCGATGCAAATAAATCGGCGTACAGGTTCGGGCTGGGGATGAAGCGGTTTTGAATCCGCACGAGAAAATTGCGGGCGAAGGCAAACGTCCGCAAAACGAGGATCGCAAGGACCGCGGGAATCCAGATCCCCAAACGGAATTTCCAACCGTTCTCGACCCAGACTTCCCAAATGTGGCTGTCCATGGCTTCAGTGTTGATACGCCACGAGCCGCCGACGCGCCGTAGATAGGCAAGAAGCCATTGGATGCGCGGGTAGTAGGTGTTAGCAAATTTGTTCGCTTCCTTGAGGCGAAGTCCCTCAAAGGTGAGACCTGGACGGGCAAAGCGTTGCGCGATGCGGTCTTTGGTTTCATCGTCGGTGAGGACGAGGATTTCAACGCCCGCCTCGAGCAGGGTCTGGACGACGTCGCTTTGCAGGAAGTAGATGATTGCCATACCATGGTCGGCGGAGATGAAGATTTTTTTGGACAATGAAATGCTTTCGCTTCTTTCTGGACTTGAGGTTGATTCTGTTTCGATTAACATTGCTTGCTTTGGGTTTTGGACGGGCTAAAGCCCTGCCTCAGTTCGTGGAAGTCCGCTCAAGCGGACTCGCGTAATCAGCCCGATGGGCTTCCATGTACTGAGCGTGCGGCTTTAGCCCAGCGATTGCCATACCATGGTCGGCGGAGATGAAAATTTTTTTGGACATAAATTTTCTAAGGGTCATTGCGAGTGGCGCCAAGGCGCCACTCGCAATGACAGAATCCTTAGGAATAATACCAATTGAAAATCTTGTTATACACTGCTAATAAAATTCTCTTAATTGGTCCCAACTCCAACACACGCCGCTTCAAACTTTTTACCTTCACACTCTCCTTCCCCAACTCTCCTCTCAAATATCCTAGTGTATTGGACATATTCATCGCCAGCGGATCGGAGATCATCAACCGCAACAAGCCCGAGTCGTTCATGCGCTTGTCCAATTGGCGGACCTGTCCCATCGGTTTATCCATGTCGAAAGGCAGGAATTGCTGAAGGGTAGACTTGTACGCAGTGAACTGCCAATGGGAGGCGCCTGCCATCGCGGTCACGCCTTTGTAGACGATCCTCCAATCTCTCGTTTCTGCATATACTTTTTTATTTTCTTCTTCGGTCTGCCCAAGGGAAAGATTGAATTCGAGGAATCGTTCCCACGGAATAAATTGTCCTTCCTCAAGCTTGGCATTATCCCGCGCCCACTTGAGCGTTGACTCGATAAACTCAGGCGGGGTGCGAAAAGGACGCGCAGTCACCATGCCGACGTTTGGGAAGGTTTCGAGAATTTCTACGGAACGCGAAAGCCATTTCGGTGAGAACAAAACATCGCTATCTGTATAAGCAATGACTTCCCCAGGCGCGCCTGCCAGCATGACGTTCCACGCACCACCTTTGCCCATGTTCTTTTCAGCGAGGATCAAATATTGGATTCGTCCCTCTTCTTTTTCCTTCACAAGAAAATCGCGCACCTCGGCACACGAGCCATTGTCGAAGATCATTAGGTCAAACGGTCGACCCGCCTCTTTGCGCATGGATTCAAGGCACACTTTCAAAACATCCAATGTCTCTGTATAGAATCCGCTCAGGAAGGGGATGTAGTTGAGCAGCGCAACCGTGATCCGCTCGGGGCGGGCTACGTTTTTGACGAATTTGGCGGGGTTTTGACCTTTGCGCATTATCACCATACTCCGTTGGTTGAGACGCTTTGCGTCGAAACCAACACTTATTTGAAACAAAATATTTGCGTGAAACTTGTGGTCTCGATACGTGGCGCTGTTAGCGCCACTACTCGACCAGCGGATACTCTTTATTTGAATAATTTCTGTATTCTTTTCTTCCATCGCTTCGGGCGCGCAACATTTTCAATCATGTTTTCGGGCAGGAAGAAAAAGATTTTCCGCAAAAACAGTTCCACACCGCGCATAAAGCGCAGATACGACATCTTCGGGCGGATAAGTTTACCATCCACCAGTTGACGTGTTGCATCTAAAATCGTGTAGCGGATGTTCGCTTCTCCGCCAGCGAGGCGGATGTTCTCGTTGGTATCAGGGTGTTCATAGTGCGGCTTCCCGCCAGGTAGATGACTATAATCATGATTCTGGTGCACAATCATGACTGATGGCGTACAGTCGATCACAACCCATTTTTCCTTGCGCGCTTTGTAGATCATCCAGTTGTCCCAGCCGGCACGACCGATGGTGAAGTTGGGGATATCGAAGTAAGAAGAAAGAGGAAAGAGGAAGAAATCACTTCCGGCGGGACGATGGAGCTGTCCCTGATGGTGGACAGTGGACCGTAGACGGTTTTGCCAGCCTTCGGTGAATTCGATAGGTTGGGTGATGTCCAGGTCCCAGCGTTGGCTGAGGAGAACGAACTTTTGCTGTCGCCTGCGCAGAAGCAAGCTTCTGGACTCCATAGCTGCTTCGA
>DASWEH010000187.1:0-12394 GCA_036394895.1 Anaerolineales bacterium | reverse complement strand
GAAAAATTCTATAAGGAAGATAATAAAAGCATAACCTGAATTACACATTAATGTGGAGGTGTTGAATGTTTGATGAACTGAGAATTAAATTTTGGGGCGTACGGGGAAGTTACCCTGCTCCCGGCGCCGGGACAGTAAAGTATGGAGGCAATACAGCCTCGGTCGAAGTCCAGGCTGGAGAACGAACGATCCTCCTCGATGCAGGAACAGGGATCATTCCATTGGGACGCGAGCTGGCACGGTCGAAACGGGCAGGTGAAATCATGGTGCTGTTCAGTCATTTACATCATGATCACACACAAGGCTTTCCATTTTTTATCCCTGCCTATCTGCCGAATGTGCGCTTATATATTTTCGGTCCGGATGGCACACACGAGTCGCTGGCACATGTATTGGAACACAATCAATCGGCGGAAACATTCCCTGTTAGCCTGCGAGATATGTCGGCAACGAAGAATATCCAATCGGTACGCGAGTCACAGATCATTGTTTGGGATGAACTTGGAGCCCGTTTAGCGGAATCAACTGTCGGCTTAGACGAAGAAGCGCTCGTCATCCGCATCCACAAATCATATGCGCATCCAGGCGGAGTCTATGTCTATCGAATCACATGGCGCGGCAAGTCTGTTGTGTATGCAACGGATACGGAAGGCTATGTCGGCACAGATCGAAGGTTGGTACAGTTCGCAAAAGATACGGATGTATTGATCCACGATGCACAATATTTGGAGGCTCATTATCGAGGGCAGCTCGCCGGGTTTCCAGCTACGCAGGGATATGGACACTCGACGGCGGCGATGGCTTGTGAGGTCGCGTTCGCTTCAAAGTCAAGACAGTTAATCCTGTTCCATCATGATCCGTCCTACTCGGATGCGATGGTCGCAGGTATGGAGGCGACCGCGAAAGCACAATTTGATGAGACTCGGGCTGCATACGAAGGGCTGGAAATTGTCTTGCAGGAAACAACCAAAATAGCAAAGAAGTTACAGTCTCCCTCACCCCTGCCCCACTCGCAGAGGGGGAAGCAGCAATGGATGTAAAATATGCGAACCATGACTGACATGCCAGGACGAAAAGACGATACTCGCAACCTGCTCGCGGACATTGAACTGTTCACAGGGCTGACACCCTCGCAACTGGATTGGGTTGCGCAGCGTGCCCATCGCCGCGTGTTCGAGGCGGGACGCAATATGATGACCATCGAACAGCCGGGTGAGGCAGTCTATATCATTTTGCATGGCACGGTGAAGATTCATATTGAGCAGGGTGAGCGGGATGTGATCTTGTCCATTTTGGGCGCGGGTGATTTGCTCGGCGAAATGAGTCTGATTGATAGTGTGGGTCGCTCTGCCAGTGCCGTAACACTGGAAAGTTCACTGATGTTGTGGATGGATAAAGCCACGTTCAGTTATATGCTCGATAACTTCCCACCCGTCGCACGCAATCTAGTGAAGATATTATCCGCGCGTGTGCGCCTCTCCGATCAATTGATTCAAGCCCTGGCAACCTTGGATGTGAATGGACGGGTGGCACGCCAATTGTTGGCATTTGCCGAGAAATATGGTCACGAGAAAAATGGCGCGACTCAAATCCGGATTGTGTTGACACAAAGCGACATCGCAGACCTAGTCGGCGCTTCGAGAAAACGCGTGGATCAGACGATGGTGCTGTTAAAAGAACGGGGTCTGATTGATACGGATACAGAGGGAAGAATCGCAATAAGGGATAGTGAAGGGTTGGCAAAGTATTGCAGGTAAACTTCACGAGAAAGGGTAGGCGAAGATCTCATGTTCATTCAACCAAACAAAACCAAAGCGAAACTCAAAGCAGGGCAGCCTGCTTTTGGTGTGATTTCCACAACGGATGATCCTCAACTCGCTGAACTCTTTGGCATTGCTGGATTTGACTATTACATGCTGGATGCTGAACACGGATTGATCGATCCTATGCAGGCTGTAAATGTAATCCGGGCCTGTGAAAGAACCAATATGACGCCGATGGTGCGCATTGGGACAAAAGACCCAAAACTTGTTTTGCAATATCTTGATGCAGGCATGATGGGGATCATGATGCCAGGGTTGGAGACCGTCGCAGAAGTGAAGATGCTTGTAGACTCGGTCAAATATGCTCCTCTAGGCAAGCGTGGACTAGGTTTCTCGCGAGCCTCAGGTCACATGGCATATACAACCAGCGCGCCGGAGTACATCAACTTTTCAAATGAACAGACGATGGTCATCATTCAATTCGAAGATAACAAACTTCTGACTATATTTCCTGAACTAGGCGCAGTGGAAGGATTGGATGCCTGTGTCATCGGTCCGCGTGACCTTTCCCTGAACATGGGATTCCCCGATGGACCGGATCATCCCGAAGTACAAGCTGCCATTGAGGATGCCATTCGTGTCATGAAAAATACGGGCATCATTGCTGGTATCACAGCAGGGACACATGTCGACGCCGAAAATCAGCTCAGGCGCGGCGCGACGATGATCCTCGCCGCTGCACAATCGCTCGTTTTGGCAAGCTCGAAAAGTTTTCTACCAGAGCCATAGCAGTACATAACGATTAGCACATTTTGTTCTACAGGCGTATGAAGATAGGTATAATCTCGGAATGTCGCAATTCCGTTTTTATCATCCTATCGAAGTCCGTTATGGGGATTTGGATCCACAGGGACATGTCAACAACGCCAAATATCTCACCTATTTCGAGCAGGCAAGAATTGCATATTGGATTGACATGGGATTTTTCACCAAAGATCAGTCGTTCATGGAGCTTGGCGTGATTTTGGCGGATGTCCACCTCACATATTTTGAGCCTGTTTATTTTGGGCAGAAGATCAAGGTCGGTGTTCACGTCTCAAAATTAGGGAACAAATCCATGACGTGGGAGCAGAATATTACAGATATAGAGTCAGGCAGAGAATTAGCAAAGGGGCAGATTGTGATCGTGGCGTACGATTACAAGGAAGAAAAGACAATTCCCATTCCAAAAGAGTGGAGAGAAAAGATCGTTGAGTTTGAAGGTTTGAACGGTTAAACGTTCGAACCTTCAAACTTGCTACCTTGAAAACATTTCAACAAAGAGGAAAATAATGTCATTACCAGCTATCAATCAGGAATATCTCGTTGACTTTCTCATAAAGCTATTGAACATCCCATCCCCTACCGGTTTTGCAGAACCTGCCATTGCTTTTGTAGAAAAAGAATTGTCGCAATACAAGCAATTGCAACTCTCACGCACGCGCAAAGGCGCGCTGGTTGCAAAATGGGAAGTGGAAAGTGAATTACCGCCCATTGCCCTGACTGCGCATGTGGATACACTGGGCGCGGTAGTGAAGGAAATTAAGAAGAACGGACGGCTCAAGTTAAGTCGTATTGGCGGGGTTGAGTGGCCCACAATCGAGACGGAAGGAGTCTGGATTTTTGCTTCAAACGGCGAGAAAATCCGAGGCTCTGTATTGGTCGAGACCGCATCGGGTCATATTTACGGTCAAGCCATGAAAGACACCCCACGCGATGACGATCATATGGAAGTCCGTTTGGATGCGCGCACATTATCAAAGGAGGAAACGCGCGCGCTGGGAATCAAGATCGGCGACAGTGTTGCGTTCGATCCACGCGTGGAAGTGACAAATGGCTTCGTCCGTTCGCGGCATCTCGACGACAAGGCCTGCGTGGCGAATATTGTCTCCGCGATCAAATCCTTAGCAGACGCGGGTCAAAGCCCCACACGCACTGTTTATTTCCACATAAGCAATTATGAAGAGGTCGGTCACGGTGCCTCAGCAGGCATCCCCTCGGATGTGGCAGAGTTGCTCACGGTGGATATGGCAGTGGTCGGCAAAGGGCAGGAGTCAGATGAGTTCAACGCGACGCTGTGCATCAAGGATGCCGGCGGTGTATACCATGAGGGCTTGAATAGAAGGTTGCGCGTCCTGGCTGAGCAACATGGCATTCCATACAAGACTGATGTCTATCGGTACTATGCCTCGGATGGCGAGGCATTCTGGCGTGCAGGCGGTGATGTGGCAGTCGCGTTGATCGGTCCCGGGATTGATGCGTCCCACAACTACGAACGTACGCACACGGATGGTTTGGTCGCAACGACGAACTGGATTATGGCGTATTTGCTTTCGGATTAATCGAACCGCAAAGACCACGAAGGACGCAAAGAAAACTTTTTAAATCTTAGCGGTCTCCCTGGCACCGTGCGGCTTAAGCCGTACCAGGGCAGGTGTCGCGTGCTTCGCGGTGAAAAAGGATTTATGAAATTCGATGCTGCACTTCCACCTATTGGTTTGAAAGACGTTCCGGCGATTGCAAAAGCCGCAGAGGAAATTGGATTCGACGCGCTGTGGACTCAGGAGACTCAACACGACCCCTTCCTGCCCTGCGCGTTGATCGCCGAACATACCACGCGTCTTCGCGCCGGGACGGCGATTGCCGTTTCCTTCTCACGTTCTCCAGCGAACATCGCTTACACTGCCTGGGATCTCGCCGCTCAATCCAACGGCCGATTCATCCTGGGACTTGGCACGCAGGTCAAAGCGCATATCGAGCGGAGGTTCGGTCAGTCATGGCCTGAATCTGTGACAGGTAAATTGCGAGAGCAGATCGAAGCCATTCGCGCCCTTTGGGATTGCTGGCAAAACGGAACGAAGTTGAATTATCGCGGCGAGTATTACAAAATTACGCTTATGTCTCCCTTCTTCAACCCCGGAGCTATCGAGCATCCGAATATTCCCATTTACATTGCGGGAGTCAATACAGGTTTGGCAAAACTTTCGGGCGAATTGTGCGAGGGATTTCATGTTCATCCGTTTCATAGTGTGAAATATGTGCTCGAGGTGATACTTCCGGCAATAGAAGAGGGAACAAAGAAGGAAGGAAGAAAGAGGGAGGATGTGACCATACTGGTCAACGCATTTGTTGCCACGACGCCTGAAGAGAGAAACTTTGCGCGGGCACAGGTTTCATTTTACGCGTCCACGCCTTCGTATCGCTATGTCATGGATTTGCATGGATGGACTGGTGTAGCGGAGAAATTGTCCGCTCATGCGGCGCGCGGTGAATGGGCGGAAATGCCAATGCTCATCACGGATGAGATCCTGAATGAATTTTGTCTGATGAGTGATGAAGAAAACTTGGCTGATGAATTGAAAAAGCGCTACCAGGGAATTGCTGATCGATTAACCATCTACACTCCATTTGTGTCTGGGGAGAAGAATGAGTGGTGGAGAAGATTAGCAGTCTATTTCAACCAACCTTGACACATAAACAAAAAAATATATAATTAGAACAAATGTTCTAAACTGAAGATTGTATTAGGAGTTCCCATGCTACCTCCACTTTTGATTCGAGATGAAACGATTTGCAGCTTGGGTAAAACAAAGCATACTTTTACTGTTCATCACTCGGGGGAAACAACGAGCCTATATAGTTTGATTCGCCGGTCTGCAGAAATCGTTTTTCATCCAGAGACTTCAGTACCATTTCTCCATTCGTTCCACTTGTCGGTGGATAGAAAGAAGAGTCCCTGATGTTAAACCAAGTCAAATCTACTTTTACTGTACCCTCTCCCCGTTCCGAAGCCAAAGCACTGGTCGAAGCTTTCGCGAGGCAAGACCAACAGCGATTCTATCCCTTTGAACTTCAAAAGTTCAAATTAGGTGTCCGGTTTCAAAATGCTGATCCGCAAATGCAACGCGTGATTGTCATAGCAACGCTGGCATGGCTTGACCAGCATTCCCCGAGGTCGTATGGACGCCGAGATCAAGATGCATGGCAAATGGGATGGAAAATGCGTGAAGCCTTCCTACACATGCTCCAATTCAAAATTCCTTTTCAGGAAGAAGATGTAATTGCCATGCTAAACTGGTCTGCGAGTCAGTCCAATACGTCTGTGTATGTCTATTTCAGCGGTGTGCCACAAATCATAAAAGTGGTCGGTGATTATCTCGAAAACAATCCCTTGAGTGATGAACTGCATATGTCTATCGAACGATTGACCCAATCCATTGAATCGAAGAGCATGAGCGTCGAAATTCGTCGTTGGCTTCTGCGACTCAAGGAATTGATGGGTGAAACGCCGGTCAGCTTGCCTCTTGTCGCTGGAGATCGCTGGGCGGATACTGCTTTAAGAGAACTTTATGCCCTGGACACAAGGACGAAGACAGCCTGGGCAGAACTTCTTAAGCATTGTTCTCGGGTGACAGGTACTACACCGAACCGTAAGTGGCTAACGGAAGCAGACCAATATATAGATACCATTGGAAACTTAAACGTTTTCATTAAACTTTCCCATTGGTTGCCACTGGTGGATCAGCCGCAGATCGCATCTGCGAATGCTACGGTCCTTAAAGGACTGGTTTGGTTGTGTGGTAAATCGGAAGATCCTGAAATCGCTTTGGCGCTCGCAGCCTTGGCGATCTCTAGCTATGAGAAGATGCCTGGGTCTGGAGCCAAGGCAGTTAAAATAGGAAATGCCTGCTGCTGGGCATTGGGAAACATGCCCATCCGCGAAGGAATAGCACAATTAAATATTTTAAAAGCCAAGGTCAGATCCAATCAAGCACAAAAGATGATTGAAAAGGCACTTGAAGTGGCTGCCAAACACTAACGAAACGTCATCCATCACAAGACTTCAGCTCGCCAAACCTGAGCCTCCAAAACTATATGAATTCGATGCAATATAGTTAAGGAGGCTCTGCTATGCCACTCGTAAGCATTCATCTCATGCAAGGCAAAAGGTTACAAATATCTTGACACTCTTACAAAAGGTTCTATAATTGGCACAAATGTTCTAAAACCGAATAAACCATTAGGAGGCCACCCATGCTTACTGAACTTTTGATCCGAGATGAAACGACTGCCAGCCTGGGTAAAGCGGAACACACTTTCACCGTTCACGTTTCAGGGGAAAAGATTAGCATACGTGAACTCATCCGCCAACGCGTGACTCAGGAAGTGGAAGAATTCAACAGCCGCCAACCTGCGGTCTTCCGAATGTTGGTCCAGCCTAACGATACAGAACGAACACTGAATGGGTTCAAATTCCATAAGCCGCGCATCGTTGACCCGGTTACACAATATGAAAAGGCAATCGAAGCCTTTGAAGGGAATGGCTTTATTGTCCTGGTGGATGACTATCAGGTCCAGGAACTGGATGATGAGATCGCTCTTCATCCAGAAACATCGGTAACATTTCTCAAGTTGGTTCCTCTTGTCGGCGGGTGAAAAGATGAGAGGCTCCCATGTTCAACTTTTTCAAATCCAAGTTCACAAACACACCTGCCAACCCTGATACAGATGCCCTGGTTGAGGAATTGGTTAGGCAAGGATCGCGAAATTATTCTCATAAATTGGAAAATTTCACAGCCGGCGTCAAATATAAGAACGCGGAGCCACAATTCCAGCGTGATGTTGTTTTTGCCGTGCTGAAATGGCTTGAGAAAAATCCGCGTTCCGTATTTAATCATCACAACCCAAACAATTCGATGCTTCGATGGAAAATGCACAATATTTTCCTCAATATGCTCAAGCACAAACTACCATTTTCAGAGCAGGATGTCATTGCTCTGCTGAATTGGTCAGTAAATGGAACGGAGCCCCATGCGTATTTTCGTGGCGTTCCCCAAATGATAAAAGTCCTGGGGGATTATTTGAAGGAGAATGAAATCAGTAATGAGCTGACCGCAGCCATACATGGTCTGATCAAGGTGATCGAGTCTGAAAGGGGGGTTGAACCGCGTCGGTGGATATTGCGCCTCAAGGAGTTGGAGGGTGATACAGAGATCAGTTTGCCACTGTCAGCAGGGGACGTCTGGGCAGATATGGCTTTAAGTGATCTTCGCTCGTTGGATCCAAAGATACAAACAGCATGGGCAGAACTTTTACTAAATTGTTTGCGCACAACAGGTTCTGCCCCAAGCAGCAAATGGCTGAAAGGAATGGACAAATATCTGGACATTATCGGAACTTCAAACTTTTTTCATCAACTCTTGCATTGGTTTCCTCTCGTTGATAAACCTCGCACGGCACCTTCCAACCGCTATGATAATGTTCAAACCCTATTACCAGTCAATGCTGATATCCTAAAAGGACTCGTCTGGTTGTGCAGCAAGACGGATGATTATGAAATCGCACGGGCTCTCACTGCATTGGCTGTCTCAGCTTATAAAAAGATTCCTGGATCCGGTCCACGGGCGGGGAAGGTAGGGAACGCCTGTTTCTGGGCCTTGGGAAATCTGCCCGGAAGCGAGGGCGTGTCACAGCTCAGTATTTTGAAGCTCAGGATCAAGACCAACCCCGCCCAAAAGCTAATCTCCAACGCGCTCGAAGTCGCTGCCAAACGTTTAGGGATGACAGCCGAAGAGATCGAGGAGATGTCGGTGCCGACGTATGGATTGGAGAAAGTCGGTGTACGACGCGATGAGCTTGATGAGATCATCTCCGAGTTGAGAATCAATGGCAGTGAGATGGAGCAGGTCTGGACGAGGAAAGACGCGAAGCGACTATCGTCTGCACCAAAAGCTCTTAAGGAAGCATATCCCGAAGAGTTAAAGGAGATCTCACAAGCGGTCAAGGATATTCGCAAGATGCTGCCTGCCCAGCGTGACCGCATGGATAACCTATTTCTTTTACAAAAGAAGTGGACGTATGCTTCATGGCTGGCACGTTATATCAATCATCCGCTCATTGGTACCATCGCGCGACGTTTGATCTGGAAGTTCAGCAAGGACGATGAAGCCGCGTCTGCGATCTGGTTTGATGGGCGCTTGGTCGGCAGGGACGGTAAAGCTGTTGACCGGCTCGGCGATTCAACAACAGTAGAGTTATGGCATCCGATCCATGCCGAACCAGATGTTACTTTGGAATGGAGGCGATGGCTGATGGAACATGAAATCCGTCAGCCGTTCAAACAGGCGTATCGCGAGATCTACCTGCTCACGGATGCTGAGCAGAATACGCGCACCTATTCGAATCGTTATGCCGCGCACATTCTGCGCCAGCATCAGTTCAACTCGCTGTGCGCGGCGAAGGGATGGAAGAATTCCCTGCGACTGATGGTGGATGATACGTACCCGCCAGCAACAAAGGTAATGCCGCAGTGGGGTTTGCGCGCCGAGTATTGGATCGAGGGGATTGGAGATCATTATGGCACGGATACGAACGAGACGGGCACATATCTTTATCTGACCACCGACCAGGTGCGCTTTTATCGTATCGACGACGTAGAAAACCGCGCTCACGCGGGTGGAGGTGGATATTCAGCTCGTCGCTGGCTAGGCATCGGGAACGCCGAGCCATTGCCGCTCGAAGAAATCCCAGCCCTGGTATTTTCTGAAATCATGCGGGATGTGGATATGTTCGTTGGTGTGGCAAGTGTTGGGAACGATCCAACATGGATAGACGGCAGTGGGGAAGTACGTTATCAGGATTACTGGCACAGTTATTCGTTTGGAGATCTGACCGAATCTTCAAAGACCAGAAAGCAGGTGCTTGAAACTCTTGTTCCGCGTTTGAAAATTGCCGAGCGCTGCAAATTGACTGATAAATTCCTTGTTGTACGCGGCGAACTTCGGACATACAAGATCCATCTTGGTTCGGGCAATATTCTGATGGAACCTAATGATCAATATTTATGCATCGTACCCTCTCGTAAGAGCGGGGAAATGGGTAAGGATAAGTTGTTCATCCCGTTTGAAGGCGACCAAACATTGGCGATCATTTTGTCAAAGGCTTTCCTGCTCGCAGAGGATAAGAAGATCACAGATCCAACCATTACGCGCCAACTTAAGCGATAAAATAGCGCATTATGGATTTCAATGACTATCAAACCAAATCACGCAAGACCGCGGGCTATCCTGCCATAGGGCATTCTGTCATTTATCCAACACTCGGGTTAGTAAACGAAGCAGGTGAAGTGGCGGGCAAGATCAAGAAGGTGTTCCGCGATAAGGATGGCCAGATGAGCGAGGAAACGCGCCAGGCGCTCAAGGCTGAACTCGGTGATGTGCTGTGGTATATCGCTCAGGTCGCAACTGAATTAGATTTATCATTGGACGAAATCGCAGAACACAATATCACCAAGTTATATGATCGATTGGAACGAGGCAAGATCAAAGGGGATGGAGATAATAGATAGCATTATCCGTCATTGCGAGGAGCGTTTGCCGCGACGAAGCAATCTCATGTTTGATGGTCAGATGAGATTGCTTCGCCCTACTGGGCCCGCAATGACATAATGTTTTGTCCATAATCGCACAACTTTAAGATTGGACATTTCTCACAGTACGGCTTACGTGCGGTGCAGATTTCTCGTCCCAAGCGGATGAGGTTCAAGTGCGCGGCGTAATAGGTTTCAGGCGGAAAGAGACTCTCAAGATGTGGATGCGCCTGTTCAACGGTCATCCGCTCGGGGCGGAGTCCGATGCGTCCCGTCACACGATAAATGTGTGTATCTACGGGAAAGGCTTGTTTTCCTAACGAAAAACAAAGAACAATGGCAGCCGTCTTCGGGCCGACACCGTTAAATCTTGTCAGCCACGCTTTTGCTTTCTCTACAGAAAGATCAGCGAGAAAAGATAAATCCAAACTTCCGCGTTCTTCCGTGATAGAGCGCAGAACCTGCTGAATGCGCGGTCCCTTTTGGTTTGCAAGTCCTGCGGGGCGAATGGCATTGACGACATCATCAGCATTCGCATCGCGCACTTCCTCCCAGGTTCCGAATTTCGCACGCAGAAAGTTGAAGGCGCGGTCACGATTGATATCATTCGTGTTCTGCGAAAGGATCGTCGAGACCAGTTCGTCGATGGCAGGCAATGGATTACGCCAAATCGGCTCGCCATAAAATTCAAGCAGTCGTTCATGGATTTTGAGCGCGCGCTCTGCAAGAGGGTTCA
This sequence comes from Anaerolineales bacterium, assembly GCA_036394895.1. GTDB lineage: Bacteria > Chloroflexota > Anaerolineae > Anaerolineales > Villigracilaceae > Defluviilinea. Next base: position 1,488 of record DASWEH010000187.1, on the reverse strand, counting down.
TAGTGTACTCACAGGTAACCAGCCTCCTTGATCAATTGTAGCGTTTTGTTCACGACCTCACGATGTTTTTCAGGAATCAACTCATTGAACATGGCGACGGTTAGACAATACAACCTCAACGCAGCCGCGCCTCGCCCTTTATAATGAGATGCATCCGCCTCCAGCCCCCAGGCACGGCGGAAGGTACGCGTCCGTTCCGAATCGCGTCCCACCGAATCCTGAATCAGATCAAAATAACGATTCTCGCTGGCGATCATAATGCCGCGTTGCACCGCGACCGCTTCCAGCATATTCTTCACCAATCCCCAAGTCGCATACAACACCGTAGATTCATGTCCGCGCGCAAGGCCATTTAATATTTTGCAAACTTCCTCCGCGTTGCCCATCACCATTTCTGCCGCGAATTCATCTGCCGCGGGTTGTAGAGGTGACCAATCAAACTCCTGCGCCGCTTTTTGTAGTGCAGCCATTGAGCCGTCTTTGTCGAGCAGTATCTTCATCCCGCGCAAGCCAGGAACAGCCCAGATCGCGCGGCGCGGGTTGGTCAAGGCAGCGCGTTCATCGTCAAGCAACGTGTATTTCAGACTGACAAGTTTTTCATCCAAATGACGCAACGTGTAACGATCATAAACATTTTCAGGCAGTTTGCTGACGTAGATATCGAGATCTACATCGCTGTATTTTGATTCCTGTCCGCGCGCATAACTACCCACAATACCAATGCCAATAACATCGGGAGAGTCAATTCGTTCGAGAATGGATTGGATAAAAAGGTCTGAGAGAGTCATAGATTACTCTTCGCGCTGAGCGGAGTGAGGATGTGTTCTTCATCCGAGCGAAGACGAAGCGCGCTTCGATTGCGTAGCACTGAGCGCGAGGATCATCTCTCCACTCTTCCATTTTCTACGCGCCAGACTTCAGCCTTCTGGACAAATTCAGATGGGAAGAGATTCAAATCGGTCGTGGTAAACAAGACTTGTTCGCTTTCACCAACATACTTTAACAGATCTGCACGACGCAACAAATCTAATTCTGCCGTGACTTCATCGAGCAGGATCACCGGCCATTCACCCGTGCGATCCTTCATCCAGTTCACTTCAGCAAGCTTCAAGGATAATAGTGTGGTGCGGACTTGTCCACGCGAGCCATAATTGCCAAGGTCAATGTCGTTCGCGAGAAAACGCAGTTCGTCCCGGTGCGGACCGATCGTTGTCACGCCGCGTGCAATCTCTTCACTGCGCAAGGCACTCAAGCGCGCCCGAAATCCGTCCCGAATTTCATTCAAATCCAAATGGGAACGATCCACAACCGTATCCATTTTCAAGCCCAGTTGTCCATTTGGTTTTGGCAATGGATCAAAAGCGGGTTCGTACGAGAGGCGAAGGATTTCGGAACCACGCGTCAATTCGCTATGGACGCGTGACGCAAGTCGCTCGATTTGCTGGATGGCTTCGATGCGCCACAGAATGATCTGCGCGCCAAGTCGCG
>DASWEH010000186.1:0-4863 GCA_036394895.1 Anaerolineales bacterium | reverse complement strand
CTTTCGTCGCAAGACCATAGCCACCTTGTTGCGCAATGGACTCTTTTGTCATGTACTCCGAGATTTCCATGCCTTTGATTTCCATGCCGATATCGTGCATAAAGGTAGGGTCGCCACTGAATTCGCGGGCAAAATATTCCTTCATATAGCGAATGCCCTGACCCACAATCACACCAAATCCTTCACCGCGTGCCATTTGATGTAATAGCTCAAGAGCCGCCGCGCCATTGCCGAAATTCAATTCCAAACCGCCTGTGCGCTCCTTATTCAAAATGCCCGCTTCATAGCATTCCATCACAAAGGCAATGCAGTTTGCACATGAGATCGTGTCAATGCCGTAGGTATCACAGTAAAAGTTAAGCTCGAGAACTTTTTGCGCGTCGAAGTTGCCGATGTTCGAACCGAGTCCTGCAGCGTTTTCGTATTCCGGGCCATCAACGAGGACACAAGTCCCAACATAGGGACCCGTTTTAACCGGGAAATGATCCACGCCGTGTGAACAGGACATCGTGCAACCCAGCCAGCAGCCGTCCGGCAATCCCTGAGTGAACGTTTGCTTCCAGACCTTTGAATCAATTTTCGACACATCCGGGTGGGAGCCAAAGCGATAATTTTCGGTCGGCAACAGATCAAAATGATCCATCACATCCAGGATGTTTGCCGTTCCAACTTTGCGCATTTGATTCTGTGAATCATCCAGATCCGCAATTTCCTTGTTGATGCGCTGCCCCGCTTTACGGATGAGCGCCATATCGGCCACGCCGTTTTTGTCTCCGCCCATATCCGTGAAACGGCAAACGATCGCGGCGATCTTCTTATCACGGAAGACGCGTCCCGCGCCACCGCGACCTGCCTGCTTGATGCGCGCCTCTTTCCGGCGGACATCATACCATGTGGAATTGATCGCTGCGTAGCGGATGTGATTGGCTGCCTGTCCCGTCGATAACACCGCGATGCCGCGCTTGCCTCTTTCATCAACGCCGTATTTCTCCGTCAGGATATTTCCAATTAAGTGCGAATCCTCGGCTTCGAAAGAATACGGTTCAATCGTGACTTGGCCTGTGTCGCCATCAATAAAGATGATCACATCCTCAGCCGCTTTGCCCTGAATCTCCAGCGCGTCGAAACCAGAGAATTTAAGGAACGGACTGAAATATCCGCCAACGTTGCTGTCGATCACATTTTCTGTTAACGGACCCAGTGTCACAACCGTAGCCTTGCCGGTGCCAGGATATGCCGTGATCCCGCAAATGGGACCGTTGGCAATGACCAGTTCATTTTGCGGGTCATTCCATTTTGTCTCGGGCGTGACCGCGTCCCACAGCAGTTTGAGACCAAATCCGCGTCCGCCTGTGAACAGGTCTTTCATCTGTTGCGTGACAGGTTTTTCGTAGATGGTATTGTCATTCAAATTAATGTAAAGTGTGCGGTTGGCGTAGCCGCGTTCGACGGGGCGAAGTTCGTATGTAAATTCTGCAAGCAATGTTGATTCTTTTATTTCATTGGGGAAGGTCATGGCAATTCTCCTTGGAGTAGTCAAATGCGAATACGACTGACATCGTCAATTTGATTATCCCAATTTTGACCTTGAATGCCTACTGATTATCTTCCCGTTCTGCTAGTGCCAAGAGGAACATCCGTTTTGGGAGGATATAATCGAAAGTAACCCCGATGGTCGAGTAGTTCCGAATGGTAGTGAGGAACGTACCGAGACTATCAACGAGTCAAGAGATGAAAAGTTAGATTCAAACTGGTGGTCTCGACGCTCGCGTCTCGACCATCGATTATGGAGGTGATATGAACGTATCAGAAGCGATTCGGCTAAAGCGCGCGGTGCGCAAATTTCAAGATAAGCCTTTGCCGGATGAGGTGATTCGGGCGATCTTGAACGCGGGGCGCAGATCACAGTCATCTAAGAACGAACAGACCTGGCAGTTTATCGCGATTCGAGATAAGTCCATTCTCAAAGCGCTCTCTGAATGCGGAACCTACGCGGGACACCTCGCTGGCGCAGCATTAGGAGTTGCCATCCTCACGCCTGATCCCGAAGGAAAATTCCAAATCATGTTTGACGCAGGTCAAGCTGCGGCGTTTATGCAGCTTGCGGCCTGGGAGTTGGGAATCGGTTCCGCCCCAGCTTCAATTTATGAGCATGAAAAGGCGCGCCAGATTTTAGGTTTTCCACCCGAATGGGATTTGCGGATCGCGTTATCGTTTGGTTACCCCGCGGACGAAGAGAAACTATCCGCTGCGCCGAAGAAGGGTGGACGAAGACCGCTGGAGGAAGTTGTGCATTGGGATAAATGGTGAGGCGGTTGAAATGAATGAATTGAAATACACCAAACTTACTGAAGTCCTTGGACGTTGGAAAGCCGAGATTGTCGAAACTTTTCTAGAGTCCGAAGGGATTGATGTAGAACTCATTCAGGATTCTCTTTCGCATTCCTTCTATATTCATGCCTTTGCCCCTGTTCAGATTTTTGTGCCTAACGAAAAGCTTGAGCAGGCACGTGAATTGGTGAAAGATTTAGACGATGTACTTCAGGATACTGATGAGAATGATGAAGAGGAAGAAGAATAAAACATAAGGAGATCAATAGAAGTTTATCAACCTGCATAAGCAGGAAGTTCCAACTTATCCAAAAAATAGGGAAGCATTTTGTGCCACCAGGGCCAATCGTGATTGACGTCATTGCCCCAGATATCTATCCAGTGCGGAATATCCTTTTGCTCAAGAATATGCTTGAGCGCCAGAGTGTCGGCCAGCATTTCATCTTCCCAGGCACCCTGCCCTACCGCGACAATGATATGACTCTGGCGATACTGATCGAGATACCAGGGATCATTTAGATTGGGCAGATATGCCAAGGGTGTATTGAAGTAGACATTCTCGTCCATGTAATCGCCAATGAAGTGATGTAAACGATACAAGCCACTTAATGCAATCACCGTATCAAAAATATCAGGGTGGCGAAAGAAAAAATTGACTGCATGATACGCGCCCATACTGACGCCGGTGGTCATGAATTTCTGCGCGGTATCTCCTGAGTGCTGACGAATAAATGGCACAACTTCCTCAATGATATAACGATCATAATCCTGGTGACGACGCGCCCGGTCAGCAGGATGCGCTCCTTCATTCGCCCAGGATTGGCTGTCCAAGCTATCTACGGCAAAAATCTTGATTTGACCTGATTCAATAAATCCTGAAAGCGTATGGATCATTCCCCAATCTTCAAAATCATGAAAGCGACCCTGCTGGGAGGGAAACACCAGCACGGGCTTGCCATAATAACCATAGACTTTCAATTTCATATCGTGTCCCAGGATGGGACTAAACCACTTGTGATATTCGGTTTGCATAAAAGCCTCTATTGCTCCTGAATGAATTCTGCGGCCTCGATGACATCATCCAGCTCGGGCGAGCGGACGATATAGCCATAGTCCCCCAGCGCACGGCTGAACACCCCGCTGATCGGTTCATGATGGCAGATCTTATCTCCATAAGCCTGAAAGATTTCCGCCTCGCTATGAGAATAGTCCCGATTGAATTTACGGCCAGCATAACAACAATAATACTTGTGGTCGTAATCTGGATACGGGAATCCTTTGCCTGCAATGATGCTCGCCCAGGCATCATAAATATTGATGTCACAGGAATAGTTGAACATGTCAGTGGTGAGGCCGCCCGGTGGACGCATGTTCACTTCCAGGGCGAGAAGATCGCCCGTTCCGTTTAGGCGGAAGAATTCAAAGTGGAAGAAACGCTCACCGACATCGAACGCTTCCAACACACGCCGCCCAAGCGCTTCGAGGTCCGCAGGGATTTCGCGCAGGGTGTAGTAATAGATCAAGGAGTCGTCCAAAACCGTTTCCATCACCCCCGCGCTGTATTCCAGGGAATTTAGAAAAACTGGCTTTCCTTCGCGATCGGTGAGTCCATCAAATGTACAGATGCGGCCTTTAATGAATTCCTCCACCATATAATCCACGGGAGGTTTGGTATCAAAGAACGCTTTCAATTCGATCTCATTGTGGATTTTGTACGTGGCTGCCGCTCCAACACCTACATCCGGTTTTGCGACCAGAGGGTAGCCCGTCTCTTTGACCAGCTTCAGAGCATCCTTCAGATCGTTGACGACCCGACCGCGGGCAACCCTGATCCCCGCCTTGACGAACGCCTCTCTCATATGTGACTTGCGCTTGATCCTGTCAATTTGATTGGTCCGAATCCCTGGGATATTGAAATCCGTGCGGAGGCGGGCTTCGGTTTCAAGCCAGTATTCATTGTGTGAGTCGATGCGATCCAGCTTGCCATAGCGGTGTGTGAAATAACCCAGCGCGCGCACAAGCTCATCGTAATTGTGCATGCTATTGACGCGAAAATATTCTGTGAGAACAGATTTGAGTTCGGGACGCAGGGAATCATAGTTTTCGTCCGCAAGACCAAGGACGGTCACACCCTGATTTTTGAGCGCGACCGCGAATTGATAATAGTTGGGCGGAAAGTGAGGGGACAGGAAAACGAAGTTCATTGAAGCCTCTCAGGGGTTAAAGTTGACCAAATATACCAAATTTTCGTGAGGAAGCGGAGTAGAAATTGTTGTAAAATGAAACTATGACATTGCCCATCAAAACCAAGGTCCAGCCAACTGGTTTCCCACCAGTGTCAAAAACCCTGCCAAAGGCCATCAAACGAATCGTGTCTGAACTAAAGCCAGAGAAAATTATTTTGTTTGGCTCGTACGCCTACGGGCATCCAACCCCTGATAGTGACGTGGATTTATTCGTTGTTATCGAAACAAATGGGAAGAATAAGGAAATGTATCGCGCTGTTTCCCAGATACTGTACCCTCGTCAATT
>DASWEH010000185.1:0-4829 GCA_036394895.1 Anaerolineales bacterium | reverse complement strand
TTCTGCGATCAGCCACCAATAGGAAGAATTCTCACGAAAGTTGATGTGGAATTGAGCGATGAATTTCCCGTTACCCGCTTCCACTTCCACTTCGTCTCGCGTTCGCTCACTCAGTGTCCGCTCACCGCGAATCAGAGATGGAGATTCTCTAACTCCAAGAATCGTGATCGCGGCAGAGATTGCCAGCAGTCCCATCACCACCAGCATAAGGTTCGTAGGGTCGCGGGTTTCCGAATCAAGCAGACGTCCCGCGATGAGCGAAGCCAGGATCAGCGACAGCATATCCATAAAAGTCTTCAGCGAGGAGGCGACTCCCAATTGAGCCTTCGGTACGCGGTCAGGCAAAAGTCCTTGTATGGGTCCATGGGCAATGTTCGAACTAAATTGCAGACCAACATATCCGATAAACAGCCAGACCAACCCACCTGCCCAGGCGAGGATCGAAAGAAAAAGGAAATCAAATAAGGTTCCAAATAAAGCCAGCGGACGCCTGCGCCCAAATCGTGATTTCCATCCATCCGAAAGCGCACCTGTGATGGGCTGAACAATCATCGCAATGATCAGCCCGACAAACGTGAGCAAGCCAAGATACGTATTCTTTTTTGCATCAGGCACGTAGTTGAGCAAGACTGCCGGCAGAAGAATAGGATGGATCGCGTTCCACATGAACGAAAGCCCAACCCAATAGGCATTCAGAACAAGCAGTTGTGGCAGGTTGAGTTTTTTCAAGCGAATTCTCCTCCGAGATGCATAGGCAAAAGCCTTGCGATGTTTTCCATGATGATCTGCGACGCTTGATCATCTTTTTCATCCACTGAAAGATGAGGCGGAACATTCAACTCATATGACTCACCAAAATGGAGATGAAAGACTCCGTCCGCTTCATACACGCCAACGGGAATGAATTGCCGCAGGCCTGCCTTGGACAGCAATAACCCAAATCTTCCCAAGCCGGTCGCGGGTCGCGTTAAAACTCCTTCGGGTGGATCATACCCCTCGGGCGCGAGTCCGAGGATTGGATCCTTTGCACGCCTCACATACTCCAACACCGCGCGCACGGACGCCGCACGCTCTTCCACATCCTTTGCGCGCGGCGGCATCGGAGGCATGGTCGTAAAGCCATAGATGTAGGCAATGCGCTTCAAGAGGATTCGTGAGCCAATGGCACCTAGGGATTCATACCACTTACCAGGATACGTAAATTCACCCGTCATGATCCAATGCATATTGACGGGAACCAGCGCGGCAATCGCAAGTGCAATCCACTGCGCACCAAACCCAGCGCGATGATAATGATTGACCGTAACGACACAAGGTCCTTGCTGTGGAATATTTTCTCCTCCCAAAACTTGGAAGGCTGGTTTCAAGTTTCCGATACAGGCTTTTGCATCTTTATGAAAATCTCGGTGATGTAAGAGAATCACATCCAGAGCGACGCTTGGGAATAGTCCAGGCGGATAGGAATAATCAGGAGAGTTCATAAAACATTATCCCGCAGATTGTTATCGTTGATGGATTACCAAAACTGCGGGACGTTTTTATTGTAAAAAAATTGTGCCAAGTGATAGATTGAATCTTGAAAGCACGCCGCCGGGGACGGCGGCTGGAGCCTTATATTGAGCGGTCTTTCGGCGCCTGTGACTCCTCGATCAATTCAGGCGGTGTCGCTGCGCCGCAAGCGGGACAGGCATAGTTCTTGTCTGCCGGCACATAGGAACGTCCACAATAAGGACAGTCAATGGCTCGTGGCGCGACCGGGACTTCCACTTCCTTGACAACCTCGCGCGTCACTTCACGAGTTCGACCGGGTCGGCCCAGAACAACGAGCGGGCCAAGATTCGGCATTCCAGAGCCACCCAAGGAAGTGGGTCTCGCCTGTACTTTTGGTTTGCCAGATGATTTCTTATTCGATGAGGATTCAGGAAGGCCTTTTCCAGATCCCAGCACAAAGAACAGCACCGCAACGATCACTACTGCGGCGAATGTCAGAAAGACAATGATGGCTGTCAATCGGATCGCGCGTGGGATATTGTATAGCTCATATCCATAGCTGAACAGGAAGACTCCACCGACGTAGAACGGAGCCAGCACAGCGATCAAAATCAACCCGGTGCTTTGATCCATTTCCCCTTTGAACCAGGTCTGATAGCCAACCAGAATAATGACTGCCAGAGCAGCCAGCGCCACCAACCCACCCGGGATGAGAATATGGAGCGGTTTGCCGGGCAAGGACTCATCGTGGTCGTAATTAATGACTTCCTGTGTTTTTGCGCCGACCTGTCTTGCGCGATATTGTGATTCGGGCATTTGATCTACCTCTATAATTCGTTGGTTGAGTAGCCCCATGCTGTTCGGGGCGTATCGAAACCACCAGGTTTGATTCAAAATTTATATTACCTTTATAATTGATGGTCTCGATACGTCCTCCGCTAGGGCTACGGACTACTCAACCACTGATAATATATCTACGCAAATCACCAGGCAAACGCCTCAGGCGATTCGCCGCCTGGACCCGGCCAGATCTCGTCCAGCTTTTCCATCTGTTCCTTGCTAAATTTTATCTCAACTGCGCGCAGGCTTTCCGTTAGCTGTTCCATTTTACGCGGACCGACGATCGGCGCGGTCACAACGGGATTTGCCAGCAACCAGGCGAGAGCCACATTCGCAGGGATATCTCCCATCTGCTGGCAGAATTCTTCGTACTGGCTCAACTGAGCTGCATATTTTTCCATCTCTTTCGAAACACCTTCTTCGCCGCGCCGCCCAGCCTGCTCCTTGCCACGTGAACCCGCCAGCAGACCACTCGCCAACGGACTCCAGGGGATCACCCCCATTCCGTAGTCACGGCAGGCAGGGATCACATCCATTTCTGCCGTACGGACCTTCAGATTGTAGAGACATTGTTCGCTGACCAGCCCCAAAAAGTGACGTGACTTGGCGATCTCATTGGCTTTGGCAATATGCCAGCCGGCAAAGTTGGAGGAACCCACATACAAAATTTTGCCCTGCTGAACGAGCACTTCCATCGCCTGCCAGATCTCCTCCCAGGGTGTAAGACGATCAATATGATGCATCTGGTACAGGTCGATATGATCCGTTTGTAATCGTTTGAGAGAACCTTCCACCGCCTGGCGGATATTCAATGCTGAGAGCCGAGAGTGATTTGGCCAATCGCTCATCCGACCATAGACCTTCGTGGCGAGCACCGTTTTCTCGCGGCGTCCTCCACCCCGCGCAAACCAGCGACCGATGATCTGCTCCGTCCAGCCCTCCCCTGTTTTCCAGCCATAGGTGTTGGCGGTGTCAAAGAAATTGATGCCAAGTTCATGTGCCTTGTCCATGATGGCAAATGAATCTTCTTCCGTGGTTTTTGGACCGAAGTTCATTGTACCCAGACATAAACGCGATACTTTCAGGCCTGTCCGGCCCAGTTGAGCGTATTCCATTTTTCCTCCAAGAAATTTTGGTTATTGCGAGGAAGCAATCCCATTCTAATGTGGAGGTTGCTTCACCCCGCTTCAATTGCGAAGCACTCAGCCCAATGGGCTCGCAACACTTGCACCCCTGGCACCGTATGTGATTTGCTCACCTGCACTGGCGTGCGGCGCAAGTGTAGCAAATCAGATAGGTGTGCGTGCCAGTGCAAGTGTGACATCAATTGTTCAAATCTTGCGCGGTGTTGTCCATTTGCTTCAAGATCAAGGGTACTTGCCCATCAGTGAGGTCCGGGTGACGGATCGTATCAAACATGTCCCGAAACCCATCTTCGAGCATAATTTTCACCAAACGCCAGGAAGCAAGTTGTGGCGTGTTCGCGCCTTCAGGCAGGAGTTTTACAGCTTCTGTCCATTGTGGATGACTCGCTGAATAATCGGTGAGTAAGGGCATCGTCGAGTCGCGCAGCGGGAAGAGTCCTGTGCTTTGCACCCAGCGCGCTTGATTCTCGGCAGAAAGCATCCAGCGGATGAAAAGCCATGAAGCCAGTTGCGTTACATCATCCGATTCAAACACGATGAATGATGATCCATAAATGACCAGCGCATCGTGTTCATCGCCAGGGAATTTCAACACGGTCCATTCATCCCGGCTGTTCGCGGCAGCAAAGGCGCGGGCCTGATCGGGCAAATCTTCCAGGCTGGCGGTTGCGAAGAGAGCCTGACGTGAAGCAAAACGATCCGCCGCGGGAAGGTCGGGTGAAGCCACCCAGGCACAATTCTTTTGTTGTAAGATCTTTACAAACTTGAACGCCGCGATATTTCCAGGCGTGAGAAAACGATAGCCCTTCTCCTCCTGAATGCCACCGCCAAAAGCGATCATCCACGAAAGCGGTGTCATTGCATTTGTATCGATCAGCCAGCCACCCAATGGATCGTTATTGGGGTCGCCATCTGAACCCAAGGCTTTATGCGCCGCGCAGGCTTGTCCTTCGAATTCAGAAGAGGTCGCGGGGGAAGAAATAAACCCCAGTTCACGCGCCCAGCTTTGATTATAGAGAATGAATCGAGCCGTCCGTTGCGCAGGCATCCCAAAACGTTTGCCATCCACCTCATCCTGATCCCAGATCACAGTTGGAAAATCCGAGATTTCAGAGGGATTGAAACCATATAACGGATCGTTCACATACGGTGTCAAATCCACCACATGTTCTTGCCATTCCAGCGCGTGCTCCGGGAACGCGATCACAATTTGTGGATAGGTCGCATCCTGAAACGCAGCCTCTGTCTGCGAAAATAACTCACTGTAATTTGTTTTGCTCTCCGCGCTGACAACGATACCCCACTCATTCTCCGTATTGAATTTGGCAACCTGTGAATCAATTAGACTCGCCT